>CAIJLM010000236.1 GCA_903821495.1 uncultured Chthonomonas sp.
ACAAAAATCAGCCTCTCCAACATCACAGCCAGCTACGGCAAAATCACCCTCGTGGCTTACCTCAAAGATGTGAGCAGAAATATCAACCTCGCAAACAAGCCTCTCACCTTCTCCCTAGACGGTAACGTTGTCGGAACAGCCTCCACCGATGCCTCTGGGAAAGCCGCTCTCCTCGTTCCTAACCCGCTCGATTTTGGAGTAGGAACGCATACCATGGTAGCCGCCTTTGCAGGAGATAGGCACTACACCCCCTCTACCAGAAGCGCGACACTCACTATAACCAAAGCGCCCACCGCTATCAGTACAAGCGTATTCACCGGAAGCCCCGGCGAAACGAGGAACCTCAAAGCGACGCTGGTTCGTAAAGTAGACAAAGGCTCTCTTGCAAGTCAGACGCTGACCTACAAGGTAGACGGAGACACGATAGGAACGGCAGTCACCGATGGAACCGGAAAGGCAGTCCTCGCCTATAAGCTCGAAACGACCTACGCTGTCGGCGCGCACACTCTCACCATAGAGTATGCAGGAGATACGAACCACAACGCCTCTACCGGAGCCGGAACTCTGACCGTTGGGAAAGCGTCCACAGTTACCGATATCACCACAATATTCGGAAGCCCTGGCGAGACAAAGACGCTCAAGGCGACGCTCAGGCGTAAAGTAGACAAAGCCTACCTTGCAAATCAGACATTGACCTTTAAGATAGACGGAAACGTGATAGGAGCGTCCGTCACCGACGCTACAGGCAAGGCTACTCTCTCCTACAAGTGGAGCGAGACCTACTCCACTGGGGCGCACACTCTCACGGCAGAGTATGCAGGAGATGCCGCTTACATCGCCTCTACTGGAGCTGGGACCCTAACTGTCAATCAAGCTATCACGGGGATGCTCGGCTCTTCGGCTGGAGGTCATATCGGCGTGACAATCACCCTGAAAGCCAAACTGACTCGCAAAACAGACGGCGCTCTGTTGGCGGGTAAGACGGTACGCTTCCAAGTGGACGGCGTGGATGTCGGCTCCGCGGTGACAGACGGTATCAATGCGACCAAGATTGCCTATACTATACCTTTTGGCGCTGCACTCGGGGCGCACACAGTAACCTTCCTGTTTGATGGAGATGTCTTCTACCTTAGTAGTAGCGACAGTAGGACATTGACCGTAAACTAGAGGGCTTCTTAATCCCTCTAACAGCCCCTCCAACCTATTCTCAGGGCGGAGGGGCTATCTCTTTTTTCACATAACCTCACCGCCCCTCCTTCGCAAAGGAGAGGAGTCTTAGCGGTTTGAGATTGGGAAGTCTGTGCGTGTTATACCAAGTTTGGGGCTTTTTCGCGGTTCATTCCCCAAAGAGTGAACTCTTACCTCAGGATAGGGTATAAAGAGGCGACTGGTTGGTTTGACCAGAACACGCGACGCTAATTGAGAGAGGCTATGTCAACAAAAGAGACGATTTTACAGACCTATACGGCGGATATTGTGCGAACAGCGGAGGAGCGTTCCGCCGTTTTCGCTCTGCGTATGCTCGTCTTCGTGGAGGAGCAGGGGGTTCCCGCCGAAGAGGAGTTGGACGCTTACGACCTTACCGCGACCCACTTCCTAATACGGAGAGACCCCGCCCCTGATAACACGGAGGGCGGTATCGTTGGGACGGCGCGACTGATAGACAAGGGGCATGGCGCGGGGAAGGTAGGGCGCGTGGCGATTCATATTGAGCATAGAGGCGCGGGCGCGGGCGCGAAACTCATGCGCTCTATTGAGGAGGTAGCGCGTCAAGAGGGCTATAACGAACTGGTATTAGAGGCGCAGACCTACGCTATCGGCTTCTACGAAAAGTTGGGCTATGCGGCGGAGGGGGATGTCTTTATGGACTGCGACATCCCCCACAGGCTCATGCGCTATCGCTTGGAGTAGCGGCTTCCTCGTCCCCTGCGCTTTCTGCGCGACGATACAGCCACAGGTTCGGCAGTTGCAGAAGCGCGGAACCGAAGAGCGCCCACCGCAGAGAGCGATACTTGCCTATCATTCCGATACCGGGTCCCCCCGCCACCTGACCGAGCGCATTGCCCTGATTGGTGATAGAGAGGACGGTGGCGCGAACTTTAGGGTCTACGCTCTGCACGACCCATGCGTCGAAGAGCGGATGCATTAAACTCAGAGCCGCCCCGCGAACCATAAGCAAGGCTGCCGCCATCCAGAAGTCTCTCGCCCATGCGAACAGCGCAAGCGACAAAATAACCACCGCATTGAACGCTGTCAGAAGGCGAACGGTGTTTTTTAGGTTCCCATTCGCCGCCTGAACTCGCTTCCTGCAACCCCACACCACAAGAAACGAGAAGAGAGACCCCAACACGTTCAACACTCCGAACCATACGACGGGCTGGTAGTGACCGAATGCGGGGAACGCCACATCCTTGAGGAGATGCGCCTCCCACAAACGGTCAAAACCCTCGCTCGCCAAGCCGACAAAGAGGTTGACCCCAACCACGACTTTTAGAATGGGGCTAACTCGCACCGCGCTGATACCCTCTTTTAGGGTCTGCTTGAGATGGCTCCACGTGTTGCGCTCCTCTGGAGGAGTGGGGCGAAAGCCCTCTTCTGGCATGGCGAACAGCAGAAACACGAAGAGAAGCAGATAGAGCGCCCCGCCCAGAACCACCGGAATAGCGAGCGAAATCGTTCCTAGCCCGATACCTATAAGACTAGCGGGCAACCCAATAATACGGTTTATCTGCCCAGAGCGCAGGAACACGCCGTTGACGTTCTTTTCGCCAACCTCGTCTGCAAGCCACGCCTGCGTCGCTCCGCTGGTAAAGGTGTAGCCTAACCCGACAAGAATCTCCATGCAGAATATCGCCGCCACCGTAGGAAAGAACCCCTGTATGCAACGGGTGATACCCAGCAGAAAGATACCGCACAGCATGGAGAGGCGACGGCTAAATACATCCGCCACCACCCCCGTTGGAATCTCGAAAACGAGAATCGTCGCCTCAAGAATGGTTCCCGCCATCACGAGTTGCAGAGGGTCAAGCCGCGCCGTCTGTACAAAATAGAGGCTCATCACCGCGAACATTATCGAATCGGCTATCGTGGTCGCGGCGCTCATGAAGAGGTAGACCCTCTCCGCTTTATTTTTGGTCAAAACAGACTCCTATTACGAAAGAAGAGCCGCAGGGAGTCAGGGTGATACGCTAATCCTCCCCGCGAAAAGAGAGAAACGGGTTTGAAGTAGAGTGGCGGCTGTCATGATAGCGAGTCTCCTCTGGAAAATGTAGAGGGCGCAAAGCGGTTCCTCGCTCTCTTTATCGCATAGCGTTAGGCGGAGGGTAAAGCGGCGGGGGAAAATAGTGGCGTAGAGTAGATGGCTTCGTTCTTGCCACGCTTCCCGCAAAACAAGACTCCCCGCAACCGACATCGGTTAGCGGGGAGTCTTGTTTGTACACCTCGTATTTTGAACAGACTGGTAGAATCGCGAGACCTGTAGTATAATACTATCAGGAGACCTATTCGCTCTCCTCTTCCTCTTCTTCAGTCTCTGATTGCAAGTAGACGCGGAGGCGTTCCAGTTCAAAAGCGAGAACGGGGGCGGGAATGTCGGAGAGATGGCTGATTCTATCCAGAATACGCGCCACGCCGCGCTCGGAGGCTTCATCGGGCGGGTCTGGGTAGAGCGTCTCCATCGCTTGCGCGAGAATATAGAGGGCTTCGTTGGCGTAGCGGGCTTTGCCCTGCGGGAGGTTACGCACGGGCGTATCGCTGTGGGCGCGTGAGACGGCATCGTGTACCCCGTCCCATGAGGCGTTGTACACCCCCTTCTCAAGGGAAGGGCGTGAAGCCGCCTTCGCCGCCGCCGCCGCTCGCGCTTCCGCCGCTTTCGCGTCTCTGTCCTTAATAATCTCCCACTCTTGCACGGTGTTACCGTCAATCATGCGAAACTTTAGTTCACGACCAAAAACCTCGCGCACTGCGGTAGTGATGATGTGTTGGAGGGAGTTTTGATTGATGACCCCGATATGGTAAGATTTATCCGGGTCTACGCCGATAATAAGACTGTCTCCATCAATGGTGATGGGGCGCGTCTGTTCGATGGCTTCCCAGAAAGAGCGATTGTTGGTTCTATCCTTCAATCGTTCCACGCAAGTCGCCCAGAGTAGAGGCAGGTTACTCATAATGATACGTTTCTCCTAATAGAGAGCGAAATAGAGGCGCATCACAGCGAAACTCTTCTTTTCAAATGAAATGAAAAGCGAGCGGCGGATGCTATAGACGATTATACAGAGAGATTAGGTTTGAGTCAAGCGGAAGAGCGAGGAAAAATCGACCAACCTCTCTCTTCATTGCAGGAGTAGAACGATATGCGACACTGGCAGATAGGTTTTTACAGAGTTTTCAGGCGGACGGCGCTCTCACTAGCGGCGCTAGGGGCATTGTTGACGCTAGGTTCGCCCTCTTATGGGCAAGCCCAAGACCCTCCCAAAAAAGAGGAGCCTCCGCGCCCCGTCGAGCGTCCCGGCAGAGACCCTCTCAATCTGGAAGACGACGTTATCGACCAGACTCAGGTTATCAAAACAGGCTTTGTTCTTCGCATCAATGTGGCGGGAGAGACAGAGCCTAGCGATACCTATTTCGTAGACAGCACGGGTAGCGTGGTGATGAAATATCAGGGTATTCCTATCTCTGTGACGGTAAGCAAATTTCCGCCCAAGATAGCGGCGGACGAAATCGCGAAGGCTTTCAAGAAGTACCTCAATAACCCAGTGGTCACGGTGAGCATTCTACAGGTTCCACGCTCAACGGTTTTTATCAACGCGCCTGCATCGGTTCTGCGTAATCGGGGGCAGGCTATTATAAAGCAGGGGGATACCACTCTCCTTCAGATAATCACCCTCGCGGAGTATTCGGAGTTAGCGGACTTCTCGAACATCAAAATCACGCGCACCGATAAAGAGGGCAAAAAGACGACCTTCACGGCGAATCTCAAGTCGTTCCTAGAATCGGATAACCCAGACGAAAAAGACAACCCCCTTCTTCAAGCCAAAGACCAGATTTCGGTCTCCTCTTTAGGCAGAAACATAGCCAACATTCCTCTCGGTAGTTTCGTCTATGTGGGCGGCGAAGTCATAAAGAACCTAGAGAAGATACCCTACCACGACAAGCCCGCCATGACGGTGATAGAGGCGTTGACGCAGGTGGGCGGAACAAGCCTATTAGCGGATAGAAAGCGCGTACAGGTTCGCAGGGCGGGTTCTAAAACGCCCCTTATTGTAGACCTCGACCTTGTGGATAGCGGCGACGAGACGAACAATATAGAACTCAAGCCGGGCGACTCTATTATTGTTCCCCGCCTTGCGATGACTCACTACTACTATATCAATGGGGGCTTCGCGAAGACAGGAAAGTTCCCCTATGACCATAATATGACGCTCACGCAAGCCGTTATGGAGAACGGGGGACCTGTTCCGTATGCGAAGGTTAAAGACGGTATCATTATCCGCCACCTCAACCCAGATGGCGACCCCGCCAAAACGCTGAATATCCCCTTCAATCTGGATTCCATTTTAAAGCGGAAAAAGCCCGACATTGCGGTGCTTCCCGGCGACTCTATCTATGTCCCGTCTGGAGCGCCGCCCACAAGACAGCCGCTAGACTTCTTAGGGTTCATCGGCGCGGCTTCCCAAGTCGTCAATCTCTACAATCAGCTTATTGGGCGCGGGTTCGGGTTCGGCAACTAACCTACCCCTCCTCTCCTTCCGTGTCTTACTATGGAGATAGCCCTACCTCGCTTCCAGCCTCCTCCGCCCTTCAAATCGGGCGGAGGAGGTTTTTTGTCACGTAGGAGATGCGCCGACAAAAGGCGAAGAGTCCTGTCGTATGCGCCTATCCTACCGCCGCCTTTCAGGTTCAGTAAATGTTGTAAAACTAGGGTGAATCTCTATGTTGTTTTACAATATAATGGTATAATACGCTTGAATTACATTACAGGCATCACTCGCCACGCTTCTCGCTCTAACTCTGCAAGAGGTGCGGGACTGCTCATTTTGTCAAGATAAGGAACCCTAGCGATGTACAAAGCCGTCTCCTCACTATCGATTTCCCGCGTTTTGCAATGCGGAATGCTACTCTTCGCCTCAGTAGCCTCGCTGTCAGGATTGCGGTCCGTCGCTTTGGCGCAGTCGGGCGCTCCTTGGGCGTGGGGCTGGAATAAGTATGGTCAGGTTGGCAATGGAACTACCGTTGACCAGTGGTCTCCCATCCAGCCAACAGGGCTGTCAAACGTGGTTCAAATAGCGGGAGGCTTGCCTCAGTCGCTCTTCCTGAAGTCTGACGGAACGGTATGGGCGTGCGGTGGTAACGACAACGGCGCAGTCGGAGACGGCACTGGCGCGCCACAGTTGACTCCCGTGGTTATTCCTAATCTGACGGGCATGACACAGATAGCCGGAGGCGGGTACCACTCCCTTGCGCTAAAAGCCGATGGAACGGTATGGGCATGGGGATACAATGGCTCAGGGCAACTCGGAGACGGCACGACGACAAACCGCTTTGCGCCCGTACAGGTTTCAGGGTTGACAAATGTGACGCAGATTGCCGCAGGAGGGCGATACGACCCGCCGGATAGCCACTCCGCCGCCCTTAAATCGGATGGTACTGTGTGGACGTGGGGCAACAACCGCACAGGGCAACTCGGAGACGGCACTCTCATCAACCGACCAACGCCCGTTAAAGTTTCCGGGCTAACCGGAATTAGGTATATTGCGTGCGGCATATATCACACACTCGCCATCAAGTCCGATGGAACCTTGTGGGCGTGGGGTAACAACGACAACGGAGAGCTTGGAGACGGGACAAAACTCTATCGCGTCACTCCTGTTCAGGTTTCCAACATCACCGGAGTAGTGCAGGTCGCCGGAGGATTTCACACAGTAGCTCTAAAGTCCGATGGAACTGTGTGGGCGTGGGGGAAAAACGCTCTTGGTCAAGTAGGAGACAATAGTGGACAAGACCAGAAACTGCCCGTTCAGGTGGTTAAGCTTTCAGGGATGGTGCAGGTTGTCGCCGCCGAGACCTCAAGCGGCGCGTTAAAGTCGGATGGCACGGTCTGGGCATGGGGTGAAAATAGCGGCGGACGTTTGGGAGATGGAACCACTACGAACAGAAGCCTTCCCGTTCAAGTCATCACAGTAAAGCATCAGACGTATATTGCCGGACACGGAGCGCATAACCTCTCTCTGCAAGCCCCGCTCCAAACCACAACCCTAAAACCATCCAATGTCTCCGTCGGCTATGGCGTTCCGGTCACGCTGACGGCGAAACTCACGAACAGGCTTGGCGGCGTTCTTATCAATGAACCCGTCGTGTGCACTCTGGACGGAGCATCTATTGGAACCGTTATGACGGACGCTTCGGGAACAGCGCGTGTGGCGCTATCAAACCAACCGGCTCTCGCTTTAGGCGGGCATCCCTTCACAGTAGCATATGCGGGAAACCGCCTCTACTCCGCCGCCGTTACGAAAACGTCCACCCTTACAATAACAAACTCTAACACGTTGGTGCGGGCTATCGCCGTTACGGGAAGACCCGGCGACACTAAGAACCTCGTCGCCATCGTCAAACGCAAAGGGGACAACGCCGCCCTCTCCGGGAAAACCACCACCTTCCAGATAGATGGAAATACGGTTGGAACTGGGGTCACGGACGGAACGGGAACCGCAACCTTCGCCTACACATTCGACGAAACATATGTGGTTGGCGCTCACACACTGACCGCATCATACGCCGGAGATAGTGTAAACCAGCCCGGTTCAGGAACAGTAGCCCTTACAGTAATTCAAGCCCCCACAGCTCCTGTAGGCAACTCCATGACCGCGAAAGCCGGACAGACGGTCACTCTGCTCGCCATTCTAGGAAGAACGACTGATGGCTCTCTGCTAGCCGGCAGAACGGTTGGCTTCAAAGTGAACGGCGTGGATTTGGGAACTGTAGTCACCGACGAAGATGGCTTCGCGATGCTGGACTACGCGATACCCAACGACACCGCTAAGGGAAAATACGTAATTACCGTCACGTTCACGGGAGACAGCTTCTACCTCGCTTCGAGCGGTAACGCTTGGCTAAGAATAAAGTAACTTCGGAAACAGTAGCCTCCTCCGCCCTTCAAACTGGGCGGAGGAGGCTTTTTGTTTTGCCTTCTTCCTCCCAACTCACGCAGGAGATGCGCCGACAAAAGGCGAAGAGTCTTTCCAGAGATAACCGTAATGTTTTCGTAGGAGAGGAGACAACCATGTCCAAAAAGATAGCCATGATAGGCGCGGGAAGCGTCGTGTTTTGTAAGACCCTGATAGGCGATATTCTCGCCACTCCCGCCCTTGTAGATTCCGAGTTCGCCCTGATGAGTCCCACCGAACCCAAGTTGAGACGCATGGAGGCGTTTGTCAACCGCATGATAAAGGAGAACAGTCTTCCCGCGAAGGTGTGGGCGACGACAGACAGGCGCGAAGCGATTCGCGATGCCGATTTCGTGGTCGTAATGATTCAGGTGGGCGGCTTTCACGCCTACGGCGCGGACTACGAGATACCCTTGAAGTATGGCGTTGACCAGTGCATCGGCGATACGTTGGGACCTGGCGGCATATTTCGCGGGCAGAGGCACATCCCCGTGTTAGCGGGAATCGCGAAGGACATGGAGGAGGTCGCGAAACCCGGAGCCATCATGCTACAGTACGCGAACCCTATGGCGGCGAACTGCCTCGCGCTTGGCAAGGTCTCCAATGTTCCCTTTATCGGGCTGTGTCACGGAGTGCAGACGACCCTCGACTTGATTTCGGGCTACTGCGAGGTTCCCAAAGACGAGATAACCTACGTCTGCGGCGGAATCAACCACATGGACTGGTTCCTGAGATTAGAGCATAAGGGGCGCGACCTCTACCCCATGCTCCGCGACTGCTTCGAGCGTCCCGAATACTACAAAAACGAGAAGGTGCGTGGCGAGGTCTTCCGACATTTCGGCTACTTTATGACCGAATCTACCGGACACCTCTCCGAGTACGTGCCTTGGTTCCGCAAGAGCCAGAGCGCTCTCGACCTCTACTGCGACGAGCCAGCCTTTGGCGGAGAGTCGGGCGCGTACTATAAGTGGGGCAAGGCGATGGCGGAGAAGTACGCCGAAGTAGACCCGCTTCAGTTTGAGAGCGCGGCGATAGAGCAGAGGAGCGTGGAGTACTGCTCGTACATCCTCGAAGCGGTGACAACAGGGGTTCCCTTCCGCCTTATGGGGAACGTGCGAAACGACGGCTACATCACGAACCTGCCGAAGGGGTGTTGCGTGGAGGTTCCCACCTTCGCCGACGACGCGGGACTGCACCCTACCGTTATCGGAGACCTGCCGCCCCAGTGCGCCGCCCTCTGCATGACGAATATCAACGTCCAGACGCTCTGCGCGGAGGCGGCTCTGAAAGGCGATACAGAGCATCTCGTGCAGGCGATGGCGCTCGACCCGCTGACTTCCGCAGTCTGCACTCTCAAAGAGATTCGGGAGATGACCTCGGAGATGCTGGAAGAGTTGCGCCCCTACCTGCCGCAGTTCGAGGGCAAATCGGTACGCCCAACGCCTACTATCCACATTCCCGCCGACTGCAAGGCGGTAGAAGCGCCGCTCGACCCGGCTCTGGCGATTGGCAAGCGGTTCGGCACGCTGATAGAGCGGAAAACAGTGTAGATGCTGGAACTCTCGTATACGAAGGTGATTCCGTACCCGTTCGACGTGGTTCTTTCGCAGTATTTCGACTACGAGCATATCGCGCACGTACATCCCGAAACACTCGGCGAATACCGCGTTCTGGAAACAAGCGGAAACAGAATCGTCTACGAGCAAATTTGGAAGCGAAACTGGCGCCGCAAACGCCCTATCAGTAAGGTTGTGCAGACCTACTTGCCGCCAAACGAAATCTGGTTTGAGTTCATTGAGGGGCTACACAAAGGGACGAAGGTGCATACTCTCCTCTCCGAACACGCAGAGGGTACGCTGGTGGAGGAGGAGTACCATGTTCCGTTACCCGCGTGGGTCTGGCTCCGTCCGCTGATACGCCCCTTTATGATGCGCTCTATTGAGCGTATCTGGGACGAGGATTTGCGGGTGGGGGTCTGCTACGGAGGCTATCCCGGCATACCGAACCTGGAGGCGCAACCCTCCGGCGCTATCGCGCCTCCCGCTCCCCTCGCCGGGCGCAAACTCGGCAGGGCGAGCGATTTTCCGAAAGACCGCCTCCATCGCCTTCAGATTGACGGGCGCGACATCGTTCTGCTCCACCATGAGGGCAGATACGTGGCGCTGGACGGGATTTGCCCGCATACAGGCGGCTTTCTGTGGCTTGGCAGAGTGGAGGAAGCCTGTATCGTCTGCCCCTGGCATGGCGCGAAGTTCGACGTGGCGACGGGCGCGAACGTATGCGGAGCGGCGAAGCGGGGCTTGACGGCTTACTCTGTTGCGGAGGAGGACGGGAACCTGCTTCTTCGCCCGATAATTACAGAAGAGGCATAGTCCAAAGAAACAGGCGCGGGGAGGTGCAACGTCGTGATTCAATTCAAAAAAGTGTGCAGTTTGACAGGAGTGGTTCTCTTGCTGGCGATGGGGTGTACAGGGCAGGGCGCTCCGCCTACGACCTATGAACGCGCAAAGCAGGAGCTGTTCGCCGCTGTGCAGAACGAGACTCAATATCCGTCTCGGGTGGAGTGGGCGATTACGACTTTCTATTGGAGCGGCGACACGGAAAAGGGGATGGCTCTCTTGCAACACTTCATGGAGATAGTTCCCACGCTACCCCCGTCTCTCCAACCCCTTGCCTACTATAGACTTGTTTCCGAATACAGTAGGTTGAAGGACATCCCCAGAACCAAGGAGGTTATTCGCAAGATTCTTGAGACTATTTCCAACGCGGATAGCTTCGCCCAATCTCAATTCCACATTAGCATCGCGAGGACGTATATTAAGTTGGGTGAACCAGACAGAGCGAAGGAGATGTTGGATAAGGCTCTCGCAGTTGTTCCAGATAGCCTGGATGTTAAGGCGGAGACCGACGCAACTATCGCGAATTTGTATATCAAACTGAATGACCCCGCCAGAGCGAAAGCGGCGCTGAAAATAGCCTTAGAGGACGCCCCTAAGTCGCGTGACGACTATTCCCGCTCTCACGCTTATGCCGCTATCGCGGAGGCGTACCGCAAATTGAACGACCTCGGCAAGGCGAATGAGGTTATAAGCGAAGGGTTATCTATAGTTCCTAAGTTCAGCGCCTTCTCCCAATCCGTTGATTTTATAGCCGTTGCAAGAGAGTGCGTCAAATTAGGCGATTCCGGCAAGGCGAAACAGGCTCTTCGCAAGGCGCTAGAAGTAGTTCCTAAAGAGCTTCCTCAATCTCAATCCTATATCTATACATCTATCGCAGCGGAGTACATAGATCTAAACGTTCCCGATAAGGCGGAAGCGGCGCTAGGGAAGGCTATTGAGGTTGTGCCTAAATCCGACGACGACTTTAACCGTCCCTTCTCTTATATCCAGATTGTAGATATGTACATCAAGTTGAAGGATTTCAGCAAGGCGAACGCGCTTCTGGGCAAGGCTATTGAGATGATGCCAAAGTTAAACCAGAACGCCCGCACTAACGCTTATATCGCCTACGCGGAAGCCTATGCCCGTTTGAAGAGCCTTGATAAAGCGAAAAAACTCCTCAGCGCGGCTCTCGGCAGGGTTTCTCATCTGGACTCTTATATCCAATCACACCACTATGTATCTATCGCGAAAGCTTATCTCCATGTGAACGACCTTGCCAAAGCGAAGGAGACGCTTGTCAAGGCTTCTCAGGTCGCTCGGAGCGCAAAAATTGACTACGTAGGCATTGCACAGACTTACGCCAACATAGGGGATATAGAACAAGCGTACTCAATCGCGCGGAAAGCCCCCGAAACAGATGAAAAGATATACGCGCTTAGCGCACTGATAAAGGCTTGGGCATTTCACGAAAACCCCGCTCTGACCCAAAAAGAGGGATACAGAGGGGAGTTGCCGTAACTCCTCAAGAGACGGCGCAACCTGAAAGAGAGATGAGTCAGCTATGCAAACGCCTCGCGAAAGACAGGAACAGTGGGAAAAAGACTACCTCGCGGAGTGGGCGGCGAAATCCGCCGAGTCGCAGGGGCGCGTCTACCCTGCGCCTACCGACCCGGTTCGCACCGCGTTTCAGCGTGATAGAGACCGTATTATCCACTCCAAGGCGTTCCGCCGCCTCAAGCACAAGACGCAGGTCTTCATAGACCCCGAAGAAGACCACTACCGCACCCGCCTCACGCACACCCTCGAAGTGGCGCAGATAGCCCGCACCATCGCACGCGCCCTCCGTCTAAATGAAGACCTCACGGAAGCGGTTGCGCTTGCCCATGACCTGGGACACCCTCCCTTCGGACACGCTGGGGAGGAGGCGCTGGATTTGACATATCGGGAGTTTGTTCCAACAGCGGGTTTTCGGCACTACGAGCAGAGTCTCCGCATGGTGGAGGTTCTAGAGCGAGGAAGCGCGGAGGAGCAGGATGCACGGACAAATAGACACCCTGGTTTGAACTTGACTTGGGAGGTTCGCGATGGTATCGCTCACCATAGTAAGGGACGCAAAGACCTGACGGATACCTCTTCGGAACGCGCCTCCACTCTCGAAGGAAAAGTTGTGCGTATCGCCGACAGGATAGCCTACATCAATCACGATATAGACGACAGCGTGAGGGCGCGTATTCTGAAGTGGCGCGACCTGCCGAAAGAGCCGCTTAAACTGCTAGGCAAGACGCACTCCGACAGAATTTCGACGATGGTGATGGATGTAGTAAATGTCAGCGACGGCAAGCCGATTGTCGAAATGTCCCCCGCTATCGCAGAGGCGACAGACAATCTGAAAGATTTCATGTTCGAGCGAGTCTACTGCAACCCTGAACTGGCGCTACTGCACGAGCGCGACAAAGCGCGGCATATTATCCGCAGTCTCTTCCAGCGCTATATGGCGCGTCCCGCCGATATGACGGGCGATGACGCTCTAATGGAGGCGAGTACAGAAGAACGCGCTATCGCTATATGCGACTATATCGCAGGGATGACGGACAGGTACGCCGTCTCCTGTTTCTATAATCACTTCGTTCCCCGCAATATGCGCTCCCCTTTCCCGGAATAGAGGAGATTCGCGCCTGCGAGGAGAGCGAAAGCAGTCGAGCGCGCCAGTCCATCCATCCTATTCTGGAGTGTCGGGTTTTTGCGCGACCCGCCATCTCCCCTGAAACTGAGCGAGAAGATGAGTATCCTTATTGGAGAACCGCATGAGATTGTCAGGGCGCTCGGACAGGGTTTTGCGTCCGTCGCCGCCGATCCGCGCCTCTATGTTCGACGGGGGCGGGAATTTATACAGTTCGTAAACGCCAGTGGATTGCAGGGCGATCCGATTGGCGCCAGACGCGAATTCAAGCAATCTCTTGGTTCAATAAGAGTGTGCAGGGCGCTGGTTCTGGACGAAAAATCGCGAAACTTCGATTTGATTTTTAACAAAGGGGTTCTGTTATCAAGAATCGCCGCCCGCCATTATGAAAGAACAGGCGATATAGAAGAGTCGCTGAAGCGTTCATTGAGCGCCGGTAAAGACATTGACAGAGGGATACGCGCACGCCTCCATGACAGTAGTCTGGATGCAAGGATATACCGTGAAAGCGAGTTCGTCTTCTCAGCCTCTCGAATCCCATGCGCCCAACTCTACCCCGCGATAGACTTTTTATATGATGGCGCCCGCGCCTACCTGCTCGAATTCGATATGCCGAGGTTCGACCTGCTAGGGGTTAGCATAGCTGATGTCTTTCAACTCTGGGGCAAATCTCATTTTACGTTTCAGCCGAATCCTCTCCTGAGTTCCACTCCCTTCGCCGGAGTCGAGTTTGACGGACAAGACCCGGATACGGAGCTTTTTATTCTACACAAGACCGAGGTTAGCAGACTCGTCTCTCAAAGCTTCAAATCCGCAGACGAGGTATTTTCGTTTGTCGTGGAGAGTGGTCTGAGAAAGCTCTAGGGTTAGAAATTGGAAAACAGGCAAGCAAAGTGGGGGGCGGTATTATATACCGCCCCCCACTTTTGCGTTACTAGGACTCCGTCACCGTCTTAGGCGACACGAGGTAGTAAACCTAGTCTGGTCGCTTTCAGAAGCGCCTGCATCTTGTTCTTTACTTTTAGTTTCCCATAGACATTATCCAGATGGAAATCTACGGTGCGCTTACTAATAAAAAGCCTATCAGCCACTTCCTTACTGGAATGACCTTCGACAACTAAGGATAGTATCTCGATCTCTCGCCTAGTTAGTGTGACGTGTTCCGAAGCGAAATAGATATCGGCTTCGTACATATTCGTCTGTCCTCTCTTGCACGCATCTTATAGATGGCGCGGCTTTTGCTCAAAGAGGTTGTTCCATACTAACCTAGTAATTTAACAGGGTAGGCGAAAAATAGTTGAAGACTCTTCGCTTGATTGACACAGCAAGCGAAACTAGCAAAATTCGTTAGGTTACTATAACAAGAGTCTATCTCTTCTTGCCCCCTATCGTCACAAACTCGTACAGCGTGAACCGAGAGGTCTGCCCTCCCGCCTCTTCGCTACTGTACACCTTTTTCCATCCCTTGAGCGCGCTCTTTATCGGTGCGGCGATACTTGGCGGGTCGAAGGTGTTCGCCACCGCGACAAACCGAATTTTGCCCTGATTCAAGTTCGCAACCATCTCCGGCATTTTTCGGGCGGAGGGTGTGGCGAGTATCTCTTCATCCGCGACGGGAACCTCAGCCACCTGCTGTAGATACCAGCGTAGAACGGTGGGCTGTTGCGTTGTGATGAGCAGTTTGTCCCCCTGCCGCCAAGTCGTTTTTAGATAGCGGGCGGCTTGCGCGGTGCGCGGGGTCATCGCAAGGTCGTCCTCGATAAACTTTGTCTTTTGGCTTCCCATTATCCAGAACGCTATCCCCGCCATGAGCGCGAAAGGCAGAGGTCGCCAAAGCAGGGAGATGGCGTAGAGCGTCAACCCCGCTACCAGCGAAAGCGGAGGCAGGCAGTGGGCGAGGTACTGGGGCCCGATAATGTGGGCTTTGTGCGCCACCGCAAGGAAGAGAAGGGTGTAGACAAGCGTGAGCGCCATCTCTCGCGAAAGTTTTTTGAAGGCGAGCAGTATCGGGGCTACTGCAAAGCCCGCAAGATAGAGAATGAGGTAGGGGCGATAGTCCCGCCAGTACCAGAACAGATACGCCCACTTGGGGGCGCGTTCATACACCCTACCGCCAAGGGTTGCGTGTTCCACCGTCTGCGTGGAGACCTCCATATAGTGCCGCAACATCGTGAGCGTACTGCCTTGCAGTCCGGCGGGCCAGAGAATAAGAGCGGTCAGCAGAAGCAGTCCCGCCCCTACTCCTGCACAGAGTAGAATCGGCTTGCGATTGGCGGGGTCGCGTATCTCCGGAAAGAGCAGGAAGGGCGCGACGCACGCCATTACGAGGAGAGTGGGCAGGAATATCTCAGAGACGGCGAAGAGAACGCCTAACGCCAAGCCTATCGCTATGAGCCAGTGGGGGCGGCGCGTTTCGGCGCATTTGAGGCAGAGCCAGAGGAGAACCATCAGATTCAAGGTGATGAGCGCCCAAGGAATGGCGTGAGAGCCAGCCCGAATCTGCATGGGGGTAAACAGAACGAGTAGCCCCGCCCCTATCGCCAACTCGCGCCGCCCCTTAAACAGTATCACCCCGCAGAGATAGGTAAACCCGACTATCAACGCCCCCGCGCCGACAAAGGGGATACGGAGGGTCTTTTCGTCTGCGCCCCAGCGTCGGGCTATCGCGAGAAGGTAGGAGTTCATGGGGGGGTGGTAGTGCCGTTGAATGGTGAGAGCGAGGGGCTGTTTGGGGTTCGCGCTTCTATCCCAGCGGTTCGCGTCGAAGCCCTTTACTCCTGCGTGGGCGTAGTCCGCTTCGTCGAACCAGAGGTCGCCTGTGGTGTTGGCGAGGCGTATGGGAACCGCCCCTAGCGAGAGGAGTATCATCAGGGCGAGGTCTAGCGCCCACACCCATTTTTTCCACTGCGAAAGGGGAGAGTTTTTTTGCGCCTCCGGCTCTTCTACGAGAGGCTGTTCTTGCTCGCTCATGCTTTTCCTGACCAGATAGCCGCGTTGCGCGAATTAGTAGTTGATTGATTATACTCTGTCCGGCAATGTCATGGCGCAGATGTTATTCCCGCACATAAAACTGATGCCCTTCCTATCAGGCAAAAACTCCAAATCGTAGAGATGGTACATCGAATTCGCTTCGTTTGGAGCAAGGGCGGAGAGAGCGTCCGCGTCAAGAGTTCCCAACGGGGTGAAATCTTGCCCGTCAACGCCGCTTCGCCAGAGACTGCTCTGATGTTCCGCTCCAAGAATCCAGACAAGGGATTCGCCATCGGGGGAGAGTTTGACCTCCGCCTTACGGTAGCCGCTCGGCAGGGCGAATATATAACTTGCGTTACGGGTGATGTTCGGCTCCAGAGCGATACGCTGTATCTCCGCGTCCGCGTTAGCGCGTCTTTCAGAGTCGCGGCGACTACAGAGTTCAATCAGATCATTCTGCGGAGTTGTCCCGATACTAACGCCCCTCCGAACTCTTCCCTGTACGGCGTGTGATTCAATCCAACCGTCCTGTGCGGAGTATATCTCGGCGCTTGTATAGGTCTTTCCGCTCCCTGATGTACCAAGTTCGCACCAACTCTCGCTGTTGGCGAACCAAACCGCCTGTCCCCCGCGAGATTCGGAGTCGCATTGAGATTGAACGCGGGACGTATCGTCTTTCAGGTTCACAACAAGCCAATCCTCGCGAACATCCCGCCAGATGAGATATTTTCTGTCCGGTGAAAGCGTCAACCGAGGCTTTAAGTACGCCTCATCATGGCTTAACTGCGCCCCATTCGTATCAAAGTACCGGACAGGCATGACATATCCCTCCGGTTCGCGTCCGGGGCGGGGATTCCAGAGGGAGAGTGTGCGAGAGGCGATGTTGTATTTGAAGGCGCGTATAGGGAAAGGGCGAATCGCGTAGGGATACGTCTCATCCGGAGGCGCACCGCAAGAGAACGCGAACAAAAGAAGCGTCTCGCTCGAACCCCACATCTTGCAACACCGCTCAGGGAGTGGAGACGGGATAACAGCGTCTATCCGCTTGAGTAGGCTGTCCATGGCGCCCCTCCTAATAGAACTTATACACCCCGTAAGCCAGCAGAAGCCACCCCAACAAGACTCCGCACAGGCTCGCCGCAAAGTTCACCCCGTCGTTATTCAGCCACGCAAGCCCTCGAACCTTCGCCGCGTGTTCGCCGCGAACGCTCTTTCGCTCCGTTATCTCGCCGGTATGAGGGTCGCGATACTGCACTTGCAGGGTCGCCCCCAAAACGCTATCTACAAGACTCGCAAGGAAGCCCGCCCACGCCACCGCGAACACCTCCGCAAGGTTCATGCGCCACAGAGGAAGCATGATTAGCGGAATGACGATAGCGCCCGCCAACGCGCCCAAAATCCCCGCGCCCGACACCGCGCCGGAGACTCCTGCGGGAACCTGCTTCCAGTTCGTGAGGAGGCGCGGAGGCGTGGCGGAGAGTTTGCCTATCTCAGTAGACCACGTATCCGCATTGACGGCGGCGAGCGCGGCGAGATAGAGCATCAGGAGGTAACGCAGTTTGATAGGAGACCAGATTCCGATATGAAACAGGTTATGCGACATCACATAGAAGACAACAACGCACATCGCCGCGACTCCGCCATTCGCCCACACCTGCCCCGCGTCCCGCGCTGAGCCTTTTTCGTCATGACGATTCGCTTGGGCTTTACGCTCACCGCCTAGTTTCGAGAGGAGCGATGAGGAGAGGAAGAAGACGAGGAGAGCGGCCAGAAACTTCCCGCCGCCTAAGCCGAAGACGACAAACCCGACAATAGCCGTAGCGATAGCCCCGCTTCGCGAAAGTAGGCGAAACGCATAGGCGCACCCCGTAAAAAGGAGGGCGACCATCAGCGCGAACCAGAGCGGCGGCTGTAGAAAAAAGGAGGGCATTGTTATCTCCGCCTCTGTATGCGAGGGTTAGTCCACATCTTTACCGCTAATCCCGTCTACGGTCAGGTGGAAATCAGGGCAGTTATCAACAGCGGGGCGTATGCGCCCTGCCGGAAGAAATTTCGTGTGCGTGTCGCTAAAAGCGACGTTTCGCGCCCCCTCCCAACGGTCTGCGCCCGGCGTGCGAGTTCCTACAAGTGTTCCCCAGTAGCCGTGAAGCGTTTTGGGGTGTTCGTGCGCGTTGTAGAACTCGCCTACTATGATTTTCTGCGAAGGGTATTGAACTGCCGCCTCTGTCTGCGTAGTGCAGGTCGCGCCCGCGCCGGGGTCGTTGAGGGCTAGGCGCAGATTGCCAATATCCATCTGATTTATCTGCGCGGGCGTGTGAAAAAACGCCGCCGAGTAGCCGTAGGAGGTTCCATCGAAAACGCTCCCCGAAATCGTGTCGGAAGGGCAGACCAGTATCGCAGGGCTACTGTTTACCGAGCTAAAACTACCGTCGCTCTTCTCCTTTTGACCAATGCCGACGTAGGGCATAATGGGCCAGCGAAAGCGCTTTCCCACCCACAGATAGGGGTCGTTCGTGTTAGGGTATCCTCCATCGTAGTCCTGCGTGTAGAGGGCTATCGCTGTCGTAATCTGCCGCTCGCTACTAACGCAGACTACCTTTCGCCCCTGCTCCCTTGCGCGAGCGAAGACGGGAAAGAGAATAGCGGCGAGTATCGCGATAATAGCGATAACAACAAGAAGTTCGATAAGAGTGAAGCCTCTACGAAATGGTTTGCAAACGTGCAATAGGTGTCTCCCTGATTTCAAAGTTGGCTAACGAAATCGAGTATCCGCTCCATACTCATCGCTCTCCCCTGCTCGCTAAGGCTCTCAAACTCCTCTTCGGAGAGGCTTTGTCGCGCCTCCGAGAGCGTCCCCGTGAACTGGCTCTCTTCTCGTTCTGAACGCGGCGATCCGAGGGTTTTACGAAGTGCGAGGGCGTGCGCGGCGATAGGAACCGCTACCGCCCACCTCTTTTGCGCGGCGTACAGGTTGAAAAATGAGTCTAATATACGGGCGATACTCCATCTGTTGTTAAGCGTGCGTAGATAGGAGAGGCTCTCGCGATAGCTTGCAAGGGCGGTCTGCTCATGCTTTTGGGCGAGAGCGAGATTACCTAGCGTAATCCATACCTCTGCAAGCCCGCGCTTGTCTCCTACGGTTTCAAAGAGATGAACGCTCTCTTGCAGGTAGCGAGCGGACGTATTGTAGTCGCCTATATTGAGGGCGAGCGCCCCAAGAGTGTTGAGAGAAAAGCCTATCGTCTGGCGGTCATCGAACTCTCTGCGAAGGATGAGGCTCTCCTCCACCAACTGCCGCGCCTCCTCGTATCTTCCCTGCCGTTCTGCAATAAGCCCCATATTATAGAGCGAATGGGACGTATTCTGTCTATCCCCCATCTGCCGCCTCAGTTCAAGGCTCTCCTGATAGCGCTCCCATGCGCTCTCATAGTCGCCCAAGTAGAAGGCGAGATTGCCCAGGTTGTTCAGCGATACATGAATCCCCACCTCGTGCTGAATGGCGCGACGAATGGCGAGAGCCTCCTCATAAAGCTGACGCGCTGAGGCATAGTCTCCCTGCTCCATCAACACAAGCCCCAGATTATTGAGAGCGTTGCCTTCGCCCTGTCTATCTCCCAAAGCGCGGAGAAGCGTTAGGCTACGTTTGTAGTAGTAGGTCGCCTCTTCGGGGTCTCCCTGACACCACGCCAGAACGCCCGCGCCGATAAGGGTATTGGCGAAATCGGGGCTTTCCACGTTCGCGCCCGACTGCTCCAACGCCTCTTTGAGATAGGCTCTCCCTTCAAAGAGGTGCGCGTGCATCATCCAGAAGCGCCAAAGATTCGCGCCAAACTTGAGGCTTTGCGAAGCCCCTTCCATATCGCCCAAGCGCCATTCGAGCGCCCTACGGATATTGTCATGCTCCGCCTCAAGATGGTAGAGCGTCTCCGCCTGTTCGTGTCCTAAAAGCAGAGGTGCGCTCCTAACAGCGAACTGTAAAAAGTAGTCGCTGTGGCGTTCGCGAAGCGAGATACCCTCGCCGCGCTCCATCAGTTTGTCTAGCCCATACTGCCGCACCGTTTCGAGGAGACGGTAGCGCGTTCTGCCTTCGCGTTCATCAGGCATCACCAGCGATTTGTCTACCAGCGAGTTCAGAAGCGGCTTAATCTCTCCCTTCTGAACATCCTCTCCTACACAGACCTCCTCCATCGCCGCCAAAGTCCACCCGCCTGTAAAGACGGACGCTCTGCAAAGCATACTTCGCTCCTCCTCATGGAGGAGGTCGTAGCTCCAGTCAATGAGGGCGCGGAGAGTCTGCTGTCGGGGCAAGGAGGTTCTGCTACCGCCAGAGAGAAGGCGAAACCGGTTGTCAAGGCGCGTTGCAATGGCTTGCGCGGGTAGCGAACGGATACGCGCCGCCGCGAGTTCTATGGCGAGAGGAATGCCGTCTAGTCGATGGCATATCTGCACAACGGATAGGATGTTCTCCGCGTTGAGTAGAAAAGCGGGGTCTTGTTGCAAGGCTCTATCGCGGAAGAGACAGACAGATTCAGACTGCTCCGCCTCTTCGAGGGTCGAGTTCAGCTTTGGAATAGAGAGCGAGGGGACTCTATAGATTATCTCCCCTAAAACGCCAAGAGATTCGCGACTGCTTGCGAGAACGCGCACCTTAGGACACTGCGCGATTATCTGCCGCGCAAAGAGGGCGCAGGCTTCTATCAGGTGTTCACAGTTATCGAGTATGAGGATAGTTTCGCTTCGGCTAAGAGCGTCTAAAACGGTATCGGCGACGCTTTGACCGGGCTGGTCTTTAATGCCAAGCGCCTGCGCCACCGTTCTCGGTACAAGGGAGGGGTTGGCGATGGGGGCGAGTTCTATAAACCAGACTCCATCTCGCGTTCTATCTAACCACTCCTGCCCCACTTGAAGGCTGAGGCGCGTTTTGCCACAGCCGCCCGTTCCGGTAAGCGTAAGTAGCTGGGCGCGGGAGAGATGCTCGCGTATCTCCGCAAGTACAGGTTCGCGCCCTACGAAGTTCGTAGAGGGCGGCGGCAGGTTATGGAGTTGGATAGAGCGAAGGCGCGAGAACTCTTCTGGTAGGCTAGGGTGGACGAGTTGCCAGACGTGTTCAGGAGTTTCAAGGTCTTTCAGGCGATGAATACCGAGGTCTTTCAGTTGGTAGTTATCGGGAAGGCAGGTCACTACCTCCTGATAGGTAGTCTCGCCCAGAACTACCTGCCCCGTATGCGCGATAGCGCGGAGACGCGCCGCCCTGTTCACCGTCGCGCCGAAATAGTCTCCGTCGCGCAGTTGCGCTTCGCCCGTAAAGAGGGCGCACCGTAGGCTTAGAGGCGTGTTCTCATTCCACTTTTCCGCAGTGCAAGCGGACTGGATAGCGCAAGCGGCTTGAAGGGCGGAGAGCGAAGAGGAGAAAACGACCATGAGGCTTTCGCCCTCGCCACGCGGCTTAACAAGGCTTCCCTCGTAGGCGGCGACGTTTAGAGCGACAATACTGTCTAGGCGGGAGACGGCGTTTTGCATCGCTTCGGGATGACTCTCCCAAAGCCTTGCGCTGGCTTCTACGTCAGCGAAGAGTAGAGTAATTATTCCATTTGGCAGACGTGACAATGGGGCGATACCTCTTTGAGGTTAGACGGCGGAACTAACGGCTCGGTTCCTCTATTTTGTTGGCGCATACAACCGCCTCGCAAAAGGCGCGGAGTTTGCCATAGTCCTTGCGTCCGGGTTCACGCTCCACGCCGCTAGCGACATCCACCGCGTAGGGGCGAATGGCGAGAACCGCTTCGTAGACGTTATCGGGGGTTAGTCCGCCCGCCAATACGATAGGCAGGTTGAAACGCGCCTTCGCCTCTCTCGCCACGCTCCAGTCGAAGGTTTGACCGGAACCGCCGAGCTGTTCTTTATGGTACGTATCTAGCAGGAGGGCGGAGGGCGTGAATACCTCTAGGGCGGATTGAATCTCTAGTAGACTATTCTCATTCTGCACTCGAAAGACCTGTATGAGCCGCAGTCGCGGGGGTAAATCACGCATTTCGGGCTGAAAACGGTAGAACTGCAACACGTCATACCGTTCGCTGAGTTCATCCCCAATGTCGCTTAGGTCTCTACAGACGGCGGTTCGGGCGACAAACGGCGGCAGACGCAAGGGAACGTCACGCGCCCCCTCCCAACTGCCGACGTAGCGCGGGGTTTGGGGAACATGGATAAAACCGAGAGCGGAGGCTCCGTATTCGAGGGCTTTCTCCGCGTCGGCTTGATTCGTGATACCGCAAATTTTGATTCGTGTCACTGCCACCGCCTATATCTCGTCCATGCCGTAAGCCAGTACGAGAGAGACTTCTTGCGCCTCTTCACTAAGTTCCTGACGTAACGTCTCCCATATCCTTATCTGCTTTTCGTCCTCAGAAAGCCCGTTCAAAGCGCTCGCGACGATTTTAACGTGAATGCGCCCGTGCCACCCCTCATCCGTTTGAATAGTCACATTGGGTCCAAACGCTTTTCGCAAGGCGTCCGTCGTCCGCTGGCTTATCTGCCGGTACTTTTCGTCGAATGTTGTCGCCATCTTTTTTCACTCCTACTGTCCTATGATGTTGGGTTGCAACCAGTTTACCGCCTTATGCACATCTTGCAAAAATCTCTCGGCTTCTTCTCGTTGCGGCGTTGTCACTTCATATCGCCATGTAGATTTCCATGCTGAAAGTCGCCCCCATAATTGAGGATCGTATTCATGCCTATAGCTAATATCGGTCAGTCCTGCCAGATAGTAAATGTCGTGTCCCGCAGAGGTCGTGGCAATACGTCGTACAGGCTCTTGCCCAAGGCTCAGGCATCGCGTGTTTATTTTTATTTGCGTGTCTGCCAGAGACACGCACCTTTCTTGGTCAATAAGATACGCTTTGAGAAGACATTCAACGGCGTATCCCGCAAGATACATCGCTCCGCGCAGGTGTCTGCTTTCAGCGTCTGACCTTCGAAAGTCGGCAGTTGGCTTTTCCATTAACTCTTCTGCGTCTTTGAGACGCTGTTGTCCAATTTTGATAAAATCGGATAGGCGATTACAGCCAGACATTTTCTTCGCTCCCTACCTAATAACTCCGTCCTCACTCTACCGTTACGCTTCCTACATCCAGCCCTGTAGCCGCTTCAACGCCTTGTTTGTTTTTTCTAAATCAAAGGCTTCCGGGTCAAGCTTCCTGCCCAGCCACTCTTTCATCTCCCTGTATTCGGGATGTTTCGGGTTCGCCATAATCTCTATCAGCTCCATATAGCTCCACACGCCTCCGCAGTCGTCGGGCGGGCAGGCGCGTTTCCCCGCGAGGCAGGTCGGGTAGTCTGTTCGGAGGACAGGGGAAACTATCTTTTCGAGGGTGATTTTATGCTCCCAGTCGTCCCCGAAATCGTAGGTGTATCGAAACACGCTTTTGGGTTCGACAATAAGATTGGAGAGCGGGACATCCGTTTCATCTTCCGTCTCCTCCATAAGTTCGCCATCAAAAGGCATGGAGTAGTAAGTCTCTCCAAACATAAAGGAGTGCAGGTGAGAGTCAGTCCACCCCATCGCTATCTGAATAACGGCGTGCAGGGCGTCGAGAGAAATATCCGCAGGAACTAGAACGCGCCGATATATCTGCGGAACCACGCCTACTAGCGCGATTTTGAGTTGGTATACACTTGTGATTTGCCTTCGCATCGTACTCTACTCCTCGCCGTCCTCATCATCAAAGACAGGCGACACATAGTTGGGGTTGAACATTCGCTCAACCTCGTCTTTGGATACCAGAATTTCGCGGGGTCTCGCGCCGTCGAGGGGCCCCACAATTCCCCGCCGCTCCATCATCTCCACAATTCGGGCGGCTCTTGTGTATCCCACGCGGAAACGACGTTGCAACATAGAAGTAGAGGCTTGCCCGTTGTTCGCCACAAGTCGAACCGCCTGCTCGAAGAGAACTTGGTCTACCTCCTCTTCGGCGGCGTAGTTCGCGCCTCCGCCCTCGCCCGATTCGGAATCGGGAACAGAGAAGGAGTAGTCTGGCTTCTCCTGCTCTTGTAGATGCTGAACAATGGCGTTAGTCTCCGCTTCACTGAGGTAAGCGCCCTGTATGCGTAGCGGCTTGGGCGCGTCTATCGGCATAAATAGCATATCGCCGCGCCCTATCAGCCGCTCTGCGCCGGGGCTATCCAAAATCGTGCGCGAGTCTATCTGAGAGGCGACAGCGAAGGCGATACGCGAGGCGATATTCGCTTTAATGGTTCCCGTGATGATGTCTACAGAGGGGCGTTGCGTGGCGATAACGAGGTGAATCCCCGTCGCTCTCGCCAACTGCGCGAGGCGGCAGATGTGCGTCTCCACCTCCGCGCCCTGCTGCATCATCAGGTCGGCGAGTTCGTCTACAATCAGGACGATATAGGGCAGTTTGCTCGTTTCGGGAACCTTTGTATTGTAGCCGTCGAGGTTGCGGGTTCCGAGCGCGGCGAATAGGTCGTAGCGCCGCTCCATCTCCTTAATTGCGGAGCGGAAAATCCCCGCCGACTGCTTCACATCTTTCACTACTGGGTGTAGGAGGTGAGGTATCCCCTCCCAAAGGCTGAGTTCCACACGCTTAGGGTCTATCATCAGGAGGCGCACCTGTTTGGGGGTGGCGCGATAGATGAGGCTTGCGATAAGGGTGTTCAGCGCGATAGATTTACCAGAGTTCGTGGAGCCTCCTATTAAAAGATGGGGCATTTTCGTCAAATCAGCGTAGCGGTACTGCCCTGAGACATCTTTCCCTAGCGCAATGGTGAGGAGCGAAGGCGCGTTCTTAAACTCTTCGGTCTCTAGGCACTCGCGTA
This sequence comes from uncultured Chthonomonas sp., assembly GCA_903821495.1. Lineage (GTDB taxonomy): Bacteria > Armatimonadota > Chthonomonadetes > Chthonomonadales > Chthonomonadaceae > CAIJLM01. The sequence continues at coordinate 25,026 of CAIJLM010000236.1, forward strand.
GACTCACGACGACGGTCTGCGCGTTGGGAACTTCTACTCCGATGGCGGCTTTGCCCGGAATGGGAGCCTCCACGCGCACATCAATCGCCGCGAGGCTCATGGCGAGGTTGTCGGCGAGGCTGACGATTTTGTTGACCTTGATACCCGGCGCGAGTTGAATTTCGTAGCGCGTGACGGTGGGACCACTGGCTACCTCGACCACCGTCGACCCGATATTGAACTGCTCAAGGGTCTTCTCAATAATGCGGATTCTATCGGTTATCTCCTCCTGCGAGCGTTTGGAGACGGCGGGCGGCGACTCCTTGAGAAGCGTTAGCGGGGGCAATGTAAAGGGCTTTATGGGGGAGACCGTCTCCGTCTCGGAGGGAAGTTCTAACTGCACGGGTTCGCCGAGGGGGCGGCTCTCCTGCTTCGCAGGCTTGCGCTTGACAGGGACAGGCTCCGGCTCTGGCAGGGCGACGGCTACCGCCTCTTCAGTCTCCTCCTCTTTCAAGCGATTCGGGTTGAGGGCGTTCCACATTTTGGTAAGCGGGGTGGAGACTTCGGCGGGTTCCAGCGTAGAGGCGGCTCTAGGCTCTGGCGCAGGGTTGGCGCGAGTGGAGACGACAGCGCGTTCTGCAACACGCGCCGCCCTCTCTGAGCGCTCTGTGTCGTCGGGGTCTTTTTGGGAGGCGATGGCGCGTTTGGAAGGCGCGTTTAGAGCCTCTTTAACGGCGCTCGCCCCCGCGTGAGTCTTATCGCGAAGGTGGTCGTATATGTCTATGAAGGGGCGGTCTACTATTAGGAGAAAGCCGACAAGACCTAGCGCGAAGAGGATGACGTAAGAGATGCTACTTCCTAGCAAACCCACCAGAGGAGCGCCTACCACAGCGCCTAGCCATCCGCCCGCTCTCACTACGTTTGCGCTGTCCCAATAGTCGTCTGGCTTTAAGACGTAGATATGCCGTCCGCCGACGAAGACAAGGAAAAAGACGACGCTACCCACTGAGGAGCGGGAGAGGGAGAAGTTTTGGAAGCCGCGCAGGTACATCCCGCCAAGTAGGAAGAGAAGCGCAGGCAGGACGTAAGCCCCCGACCCCGCGATGAGGCGTAGCAGTTTCTCAATGTACTCCGGCAAAAATCCGCCCTGCTTCCATAAGAGGCAGAGAAGACAGATAACCCCTAGCGTACAGAGACCTATCCCTACGAGGTCTCTGTTCAGGGGCTTGGGAGCGGGTTGGGTTTTGCTTGTGGAGCGGGGGCGACTCGCGCTCGTTTTCGCCATCAGCGCGTACCTCTTGCCGTGACCTTATAGGCGTAGTATAGCAGACTCTTGAGTACCTGTCAATTCCTGCCAAGGTATTGAGAGTTCGGCTGAGGCTCAAGGCGAAAAGAGAGAACGGGTTAGAAGCGAATACGGAAGTCAGCCATCGCTGTTATCTCGTCCGGTAGGTTGGGCGCATCGTGCGAGCGAATATCGGCGGAGAGGCTAAGGAAGCGGTTCGCGTTAAGATTGTGTTCCAGCGCGAGGCGGAGATGGTTGGAGTTATCGTATCTATCGGGCCAGCGGTTGCCGTCTGCGCTAAAGGTCAGCGTCAGTTTGCTCGATTTGTTGAGTTGTCCCTCAAAGCCGCCGCCGAACGAACGAGTCATTATCTTTGTGGCGGAGTTGTCGCTCAAGCGATAGAAGACCTCAAGGGCTAAGTCCTTGTGGAAGTTATGCTTTAGCGTGGTGTCGGTTGTCAAAATAGGCAGAACGTTTAGCTTCTCATCCTCTTGCAGAGTTCCGAAAAGGTAGTTAAGCGAGGTGGCTCTGGATAGTCGCGCCGAAGCGGTAAAGCGTCGTATCATCTTCTCCGAGCCGTCTAGCATAGTGCGCTGTTTGTAGTAGAAACTGCCCTTAAATGAAAGTTTCGGGTTCGGGTCGGTAGAGAAGAAGTAGGTGCGCGAGATAGCCTCTCCCGTTTTGTCGATGTTGCCGCCGTAGTCGAGCATAAACTCGTTTTTCCAGAGTTTCCAGGTGGCTTTACCCGTCATTACCTCCGTCATCATTTTGCGCTGGTCGTTCAGCGCGGCGTAACGCGCAGTAATGATGAAGTCTTGCAGAGGCCCCAGTCGGATAGGCTTCGCGTTCGAGAGCGATACATCCGCCACATCTTTTGTATTGATGGATATCTGATGTATCTCGTTAAAACTCGCGGCGAACCTTACATCCTTGAGCGGCTCCCCTGTCATACCCACCGTATAGATGTTTACATCGCCCAGTAGCGGGACGAGCGGCGTTGTTGTCGGGGTTTGGGTGTTCTGAGGATTCTGCGGGTTCTGCACGTCGCGATGAGATATTCCCGCGATAATCGCAAACTTCTTGGTGGCTTGCCACGAGAAGTCAACGCCATTCGCAAATTCGTTTCCCTGCTCCCCTTTGTCCATGCTCTCTAGCGATAGCCCAAAGGTAAAGTCTTTAGACGGCTTAATTTTCGCGTTGACGATAGTGGTATCTATGCGCGTACCGTCAAAGAAGTCCACCTGCTTGCGCTGTAGTTTGAGAGGGTTCTTCACCGAGTCGGGCGTGCCGAGAGTGAAGAGTTCGGTACGCGCTCCCTGCGTGGCGACATCGTTTGCAATCGTCACGTTCTGGTCTTTTGTCCATGTGAAGGTGTAGGCTTTGCTGAGTATCTTTGTCAGGCTAAAGGAGCTGATGTCCATGCCGTTACGCAGTCCGCTCGCCGTCGTCATGTCTCCGTTCGCCTTAAAAAGAATGGCGAGTTTCTTATCTGGGGTGAACTCAAGATTATGATGGTAGGTTGTGCGGCCTAGCCCATCGTCGGGGTTGGTAGCCCATATCTCGCCCGTATCCAGTTTTAGCGTTTTGGTCGGCGCGATTTTCAAGCCATACTCGTACTTCTTGAAGCCTCTGTCCAGCTCAATGCCGGGCTTCTCCGCGGCGGGAAGGGCGAGGTCGGCTCCACGCGAAAAACTTTTGCTTGTGTCTGAAACGCCAATCGCGAGGTTCATCCCTTTTGTGTCTACCGTCACCTTTTCGCGGTTCATAGACATTCGCGCAGGATTAGAGGACTGTCCGCTACTGAGGGGGTTCAGCAGAGCGTCGGCGGTATTGCCAATGGAGAGGCTCTGAAATCCGATTTGTGTGCTTTTGTTCGCTAACCACGTCAGAAGCAGCTGCTGTCGGCGCAACCCGTGTTCGTTGCCGAGGTTCGCCAACTCTAGGTCGGAGAGACCCGTTAGCCCCATTAAGTTCGCGTCCGCCGACTGATTGATAACCGAGAGTTTGACCTTCTTGTCGACGTAGGTTAAAGCGCTTCTATGTAGGCTTGAGGCGTTCGCTGTAGGTTGTGACGGAGTCATCTGGCTACCGAGCCTGAACTGACTGAGGGTGAGCGTTCCGCCCTTGCCCTGTTTGCCGAGTTGCGTGTTGAGTTGCATCGCGCTACGCTCTATGCCCACTTCACGCGCCACCTGTTCGCGCTCTTTAGGAGTCACCTGCTCAGGAGTGGCGGCGGGGTCGTAGAGGCGACGAACATCCAGCGCGAGGAAGGTCTTTTCAATATCGGTCAAGTCCGCTATACGGTGGAATGCTAAATCCGATTTGCGCTTTAGGAAGGAGATATTGAAGTTCCGCGCTTGAAGGCTCGCCTGAGTGCGGCTCATACCAGAGGTGGTAGCGGCGGGGTCGGTTCCCATGGCGAGAGGCGTATCAGTAATGCCAATCTGCGAAAGAGAGATAAGGCTATCTTTGCCGGGCATCCCGTCAAAGCGCATAACGTTGCGTGTAAGCCCGGCGGCTTTGCTCATCTGCGCCCTATCAATAGCGGTCACCATACCCAGCGTACCGTTAGGGTTGAAGCCTTTTAGCATATCTAGGGCGAGGAAACCGCGCTCCATATCGGTAAGACTGGCGATTTTTGAGAAGCTTGCGCCCACCGTTTGGCGTGTATACGACACGCCGAACTTCTTGGCGTTCAGCGCCACGTTTTCGCGTTGCAAGCCCTTGCCGGGAGTTTGGAGAGTCTCATCGGCGAGAGAGAGTTGCGAGAGTTGTAGCCCCGTCCCTTTTGCCGAACCAAAGCCTGCATTCAACGCGCTCCGTGAAATCCCTACTTCATTGACGAGTTGCGCCCTATCTACATCCGTTACCAGTTTCTCGTTATAGGTATTGTCGAACTGATGATAGATGTCGAGGAGGAGGTTGTTTTTATCGGCGAGAGAGAGGTCTTTCATCCTGCCGAAGGTCTTGCTAATAGAGCGGGTGCTGTATGCGAGAAGGACGTTTTGCCCCGTGAACCCCATGCTTTGGCGGTTGATAGAGCCGCTACCGTCCTGAATCTGGTTCATATCGAACTGAAGCCCTTGCAGAGGCTGTTTCTTGCCGCCAGTCGCGACTCCTAAACCAAAACTCATGCGGTGCATACCGCGCTGACCTTCCAACTCCGTTATCTGCTTGAGCATCTCCGCGTCGTTGGCGTAGTTGGCGCGTAGCGTCTTAAAACCGTTGAAGTTCGTTCCTACATCCTGATAGCCGCCCCGCACAGAGAACGCGCCCGCTTTATAGTTTGCGTCTTGTAGAATGAGGCTTCCTGCGCCTCGCGCCTCTTTATTCTCCGCCGCCTTTTCGTTGGGGTTCAGTTTGAGAACCATGTTGTCGCTATCGGCTGTGTTCGAGAAGAACATAAGGCTTCTGTAGTTGGAGAGGTTCTGCGCTCCGAACATACTGTTCAGCGATAGCCCATAGGTGGAGATGTTCAGCCCTGCGCCGTTGTTGGTTGCGGCTCCGAAGGTCAGTCCCATCTGCGTCGTGTTGTTCAGGTTCAGGCGCATATTAGGAAGAAAACTCGACACTGAGGCGTTGGCGGGGGCTTTTTCGAGGTAGCGGTAGTCTACGCTGAGGGTCTCGTAGCGAGAGAGGTTTATCTGTAGGTAGATGGCGCTGGATGCGGAATCGAACCAGTAGTCTTGGTTGAGGGTAAGAAGTCGTCCGCCCGCGTAGACATTGAGCGTATCTACGAGGATATTGGACTTGGTAAGGACATACGACGACGCGCTCCCCTTGCTACGAATTATCTCCGCGAACGCAGTTCCTTTATCGACGGAGGTCGTAAGCGCAGAGTTTCCGCTTGCAGTAATCTGGGAGATACCCGGCGTAACGTTCTGTGCAAGAGTCTGACTTGAGAGGAACAGCCCCGCCAAAGCGACGGAGAGGAGTCCGTAATATCGGCGCGAGTCCGTCGCCCCGCGCTTTTTAGCGTGGCGCGTCCAGCGGCTATATGCTTTTGTCGGTTTTCCTTGTCTCATCATCGTCAACCTGAATTTCTTAGAGATAGCCTAACCCAACAGTCGGCTAGAAGCGCCGAAAAACGAATGCAGAGGACTGTAGTTTTTTCAAATTGTCAACCACTTTGGTTGCATCCTCGTCACTGCTACCATGATAACTCACCTCTGCGGACGAGCGCCCAGCGGGCTTGTTGGCATCTTTCAAAAGCAGTCGCGCCTGTTCAATGCGGGTCTTGCGGCGCTGTTCCGGCGAGAGTTCGGCAGTGATAACTCTAGGAGTGGTTGCAGAAGCGGCTTCCGTCGTCCCGCTAGTGGAGTTGTTCTCTGTGAAAGTGAACGCCGCTGGCATCGCTACAGGCTCTTTGGGCTTCTGGTTCGCTTTATCCATCATAGGTTTGGGCGTAAACTCGCCGGGGGTCGGAAGAGGAGTTATCTCGACTCTGGAGTAAGCGACCTCGCGTGGGGGCTGCGTCCCTTTTGGAGGTGCGAGTCTATCCACTATAAGAGGCTTACGGGATGGCGGTCTGTGGAGACTAGCGCTCTGTAGTCCACCGTTAAAGAGTAGGGTCGGAACTCTGTTAGAGCTTTTGGAAGTCATCTCTTTGCGGTATCCGCCTGTCGCGCTCTTCGCCGTTTTCACGCTCTTTGCCGTTCCTATAGCGGGGTTACGGCCACTCGCCTGCGGGAAAAGCGGTTCCACCTTGGGCGCTATTTCCGCTCCTGCGCCTGTATCGTCGGCTTGCGGGATGGCGGCGACCATAACCTCTGTCTGAGAAGTTGTGCGCGTATTCTGCGCGGTGAACACTCCGTAACTCAAGCCCGCTATCAGCGCGACAGAGCCGACGGGAAGAGCGTAACGCCCCCATATCGGTAGGGTCTGGCGGCGCAGGGCGTTGAGTTGGCTCTGAACGCGGCGACGTAGCGTGAGGCGCTGAGAGGTAGCGGAGAGTATGCTGTGGCGGAGCGCGGCGGGAGGGGCGATATCGTCCATCTGCGCTAATATCTGATGCGTGGTCTGGAAAAAGTTCAGTTCACGGGCGAGTATGGGGTCGGACTGTAGTAACCTGTCCATCTCCTCTCGCTCGGCTTCGTTCGCTTCGCCATCGGCATAGACGTTCAGCATCTCCCACAGGGAGTCTTCTGCGGTATCGTCCTCCATCAAAAAGAGTGGAAGACCGCTGAGTGATGACGATGAAATCTCCGGTTCGTATTTTTCGGGCATTTCGCTATCGCCTCTTTTCCTAACGGCGCCTGCTTCTGTTTGGGGTGTAGGGTTCTTGGCAGGTCGTAAAATGTTCTATACCCTTTGGGACATAGGAGGCTGTGAGATGTTACAAAAAATTGTTTCGGAACTTCGCAAGCGTTTTTTATGGAGTATACTCTTCATCATCCAAGCCCCGCGCAAGGGAGTTCGCTCTGATGCCCTCTTCGTTACTCTTAGGCGTTCTTGAAATACTCTGCGCCCTCCTCCTCTCCTCAGCGCTCGGACTGCGCGTCCTGCTTCTCTGTAGATTCGACCTACGGAGTTTTCAGGGCTGGGAGAAGCCTATCCTAGTAACGACGCTCGGTTTGGGGTGTTGGCAGTCTCTTCCGTTCGCGCTCTTCGCGCTACATCTTGGGCTACCCTATCAAATTCGTATCGCGACGGCTCTCCTCGCGCTCGCGCTCGTTCCCGATTCGATTCGCGTTTTGAAATCGGCGCGGCGCTACATGACCTCGATTCCAGAGGGGGACGGGGCGCTGAAGGCGTTTGCGGGACTGCTAGGTCTTCTGCTCTTCACGCTCTTTCTTCGCGCTCTGCTACCTGCGATTGATGGCGATGTCTCCTCCTACCACCTTCCTTCCGTTCTGCGGTACTTGCGGGCGGGGGGCTTTATCTACCTCCCGACTCTCACGCCCACGAACTGGCCCCTCGCCATGCAGATGCTCTACGCGATTCCTCTCGCCTTTCACTCGGAGGCTCCCACAAGTATCATTCCTTATCTATGCGGCGTGTTGACGCTCGGCGTGATGGCGCTGATGGCGACGCGGCTTATAGGGAATCGCGGCGCGATTGGGGCGATTGGGCTGTACCTCGTGGCGGACGGCTTCTCGTATCAGGGGTTCTGGTATCAGATGGCGAGTTCGCTCATAGATTTGGGGCTGACTCTCTTTACGACCTGCGCGGTCTACGCGCTCTATCGGGCGAGGGCGGGAAGCGGAGAGGAGGGGGAGACAAACTGGATACGCCTCTCTGCGGTGTTCGCAGGACTGGCGGGAACGACGAAACTGACGGGCGTGTGGGTGATTCTTTCGCTGTGCGCGGTTCTCTGCGTGGTTCTGACTATGCAAAAATCCGCTATCGCGCACATCCTGCGAAGGGCGGCGGTCTACTTCGCGACGGCGTTCGCCTTTGTGATACCCTGGCTTATTAAGACGTGGACGCTGACGGGCAACCCGCTCTACCCGATGTTTTTCAAAGTGTTCGGGGGCAGAGAGTGGACGGCGGAGGGGTGGGCTTTCTATCAGCGCTCTCACCTGATATGGAACACGCCGAAGGGCATGACGCCGACACCCCAGGTTCTCGCGCAGACTCACCTGAAAATCGCGGCGGCGGGAGCGGTCATCGGGCTACTGCTGATGTTTGCCAGCCGCAAGAAGCCCTACTCGGTTCCCGCCATGTTCGCGTCGGTGTTTCTTATCTGCATCGCAGGGGGCAACTTCTTTCACCTGCGCTTTATGATGCCCGCGTTCCCCTCCATTATGGTCTGCCTTGCGTGCCTGTTTATTCGCTTTCCCAGGTTCTACTCGGTGGTTCTGCCCCTGCTTTCGCTCTTTGTGGTCATACAAAAAGCGATACTCCCTACCGTTCGCTTCGCGCCAACCGCGCTGGAGATGGCGACGAAACTGGAAACGCGAAGCGAAGCCTTTCGCGCCAGCGACCAGTACGAGATGGCGGAGTACGTAAACGCGAATCTTCCGCCCGATGCGCGTATGCTTCTGGGTTGCTACGACTACGCGCCCCTCCTCTATCGCGTAGAGGGGCTGTGGCCCGACTTGCAGGACTCCATTCACTACGATTCGCAGGAGCGGCTGACAGGCGACTTGAAACGCCTGAACGTGCAGTATCTTCTGCTGAATCCTGCCTACCCCGACTGGTGTTCGGGAAGCCATAGTTGCCGCGAACGCCTGGAGCGAGAGATTCCGCCTCTGGCTGTAGTGGCGAAAAAATACGGAACCGCTCTCTACGCCGCGAAGGGCTTTACGCTCTATAAGTTGAATCTTACGATACCGTAACCTCTCAGGAGACTGACCAATGATTGAACACGCCCTTTTGGAAGAGGCGCATTTTGACGACACACAGCGCGACCTGCTGAAACTGACGTGGGAACTCCTCCACGCCATTCATACAGGCGATATAGCCTTCTACGCGAAACACTCCACAGCCGACCTCTCCTGCTTCGAGGATGTGTGCGCCTACCGTATTGACGGCGTGGATTTCCACCTCTCACTGATGCGGCAGATGGCGGAGAACCCCGACATGGCTCCGCGTCGCTTCGATATGGTGTCGCCCCGCGTACAGGTCTACGGGGACTCGGCTATCGTCACCTATACCCGCCTGATGACCTTCGACTCGCATGGAACGCCCGTCTGGAAGACCTACAACGAAACGCGGGTGTACATCAAGCAGGAGGGTGTTTGGAAGATGGCGCACTTCCATCGCTCGCCTACTTCGTAATGTTGCGACGCGGGAGAGGAGGCGAACATGGAGCGGGAAATCCCGAAACCGCCCAATCTTGACCCCAGTTTCTATATCGTTCAGGATGGCGTAGTTCATCGGTTCTGGCGATTAAAGCAGGTAGAGTTCCTTGAGGATGGCATTCCCGCAAAAGGATACTACCACCTTGTCCAGATAGACCCTCCTCTGGATATCGCCGCCATGATGACGGGGCGTTACTGGGACGTGTCTGAAGAAGATAGAAGACGCTTCACCGCGTCCGGACTGACAAGTTCCGCGTTTCTGATTATGACTCTGCGCGTAGTACCGTATGAAGGAGACTACTACGCTTTTTTTGTTCCCCTGAAATCGCCTCTCCTTACAGGAAAACGCTTTAAGGGAGAGGAGTGCGTCTATTGCGGCGGCTGGGAACGCCTCCTGTCAGAAGAAGAGGCTCTGCGCCCTGATAAATTCCGCAGAAAGCAGGAGTGGCAAGGGCGTGCGTATGCCGTAATCATTATTGCGCTACTCATCTGGTCTATCGGCTCTATTTTCCATAAGTGGTAACTTCCATGGAGGTAGATATGGAGCAGGAAATCCCGAAACCGCCTGACAGCGACCCCGGTGAAGGATGGC
>CAIJLM010000237.1 GCA_903821495.1 uncultured Chthonomonas sp.
ACCAGTTGAGCCTAGAGATAGAATAAGGGCATAGATGCCAACGCCGTATTTAGAAATATAGCGGCATTTCCCCTCCCTAAGTAGGGATGTAGTATGTTATGAAGGGGCGGACATGGAAGCAGATACTCGCCAACCTCATTTTATGCTAATTCCTGGTTCAATACCCTACAGAAAATATGTCGGTGCAGTTTTGTGTACTGAGTGTGAGAAGGTAAACCCATGACTTTTGATTGGAAACCAAATATATACCAAAACCATATCTACCCCATTACTGATGACCTCAACACGGACGTGGATTATATGCCATGACGCAAAACACGCGACAAGTTTCGGAAAAACAGATGAAGCGCAACCCAAGATGGTTTGGGGCGCGTAAAGTCAAAGTTGCAATGTTCTTTGCGGTTGCTGGATGTTTAGTTTACTCTGCAATCGCTTGGTGCATCTGGAAGGGCGCACTAGAAGTACAGTATTGTATAGCGATTAGATCGAACCTCCGTGAAACCCGCAAAAACACTGGCTCCTGGCCAACATCACTTCCAGACCCCAAGTCATTACCCCCTAGCTTACAATGGTTGTCGAAGGTTGAAAACGACTCGAAACCAGAATTAGTTATACTTAGATGCGACAAACAAAATTTGGTTGGTAAGTTAAAATTCCACTGGTTTATGGGTGGGATTTGGGACATAGATATCATAGCAGATTGACCTACTGACCGAAGAGACGCAAGTCCCTCCGTCAGGTAGCCAACAGGGTTCGTGTCGGTACGAGTTACGACAACAACGGCGGGGTCTCGTTAAAGCAGTACTGGAACTCTGCGAACTCGGCTCTCGCTATCTACTCAGGGTTACACACGGCGGGCGGCTATATAAAGTTGCAGTAGGCGATACCATAAGAGATAGAGGGATACTCTACGATGTGGCTCAAACGCTGGTGGAAAGAACGCATTAAACGCTCGCCGAAACCCCTAATCTCACTAGATAGAGCGGGTGAGATTGCAGAATCGGTAAGGGCTGAGCATGGGCAGAGGAGACCGACGCTGTATAATATCCAGAGAGATGGAGACTATTGGGTAGTTAAGACGTTTGCCAGACCTCCGGACGTTTTCATTATACACTGCAATACCGGCGAAGTGAAAGAATTTGATCTCGTTCAGATAGGTACTGACTCAGATTCGTATAGTTAAGCCTACTCCCGCCCCACGCCTAGCCCGTCCGCCACGCGGTTGATGTAGTTGAACCACGACGCTATCAGGTTTATCTGTAGAATCGCGGTGTCGTCGAACCCTACCGAGCGCAGTTCATCGAGGTCTTCGCGGGAGCATTTATACGGGTTCTTCGTCAGTTTTGCGACATAATCCAGCATGGCGCGGTCTGCGGGGGCGAGATTCGCTGTGCGATAGTCCGTGCGTATTGCGTTCGCCGTCTCGTCGTCAATGTCTACTCTACGCAGAAACTCTGCGTGACTCTCCGTTCACCAGAAGCACGAGTTCAGCACGGAGACGAGAGTCGCTATCATCTCATGTTGACGGCGGGAGAGCGGCAAATCGGGCGACATAAGCGTGCCGAACGTTGCGAAAGCGTGGTAGAGCGCGTCCGGTATCAGGCTGTGCGAAGCGACGATGCTTTCGCCGTTCTTCACCATCTCCACAAGCGAGGCGGGACTGCCGGAGCCGTACTCTTTGGGGTAGAGCGGGCGCTGGTTCTCATACGCCTCTTTAAGTCTCCCCTCCGCCTCGCTATAGGGCGTTGTTTTTATCCAGGGCATGACAAAAATCCTACTTTCATAAAGGTTTGCAATGCGACCTAACCCCCTAGCCCCCTTCCCGAAACGGGAAGGGGGGACTAACTGTCGCGAAGAAGGGAGTGGGGTGGTTAGACATTGCGTTTTTGACCTAGCAGAGCCGCCCAGTTATTGTTATCCCGCCAAAGTCGGAGCCACCCCTTCCCTTTAGGGATAGGGGACGGGGGTTAGGTTGAAAAGGGCATGACAAAATCCTACTTTCCGAAGGCTTCTTTGAGGACTTGGAAGAAGGCGGGAACCGCGCTCGGCGCTGGCTCCTCCTCCTCATACTCTACTGCGATAAATCCCCGATAGTCTGCGCCCTCCAAAATCTCCCGCACACGGCGATAGTCTACATCGAATTTGCTATTCGGCTCTACCCCTCGCGCCATTGATTTTGCATGGCACGCGACGGCGGAGGGCGCGGCGGCGGCAATGTCGCCGTAAATCTCCCCGATGAAGTTGCCTGTATCGAGGTTGACGGCTATGCCCGGACGGTCAACCGCGCTCAAAATGGCGGCGAGGTCTGGGGCGGTCTGCGTCAAGCCGTCGTGATTTTCGAGGGCGAGCGTCACGCCGCGCTCCCAAGCGTACTCGGCGCACTCCTGCATCCCCGCCACAACGTTCTGGAAAGCGGCTTCTCTGTCTTCGCCCGTCCGCACATAGCCCGCAAAGACGCGCAGGGTGGGAGCGCCGAGTATCACAGAGTGTTCTATCCAGTTTTTGGTCATCTCAATATGCTGTTGACGCGCCGCCGAGTCCGCTTGCGCGAAGTTGTTGCCTACCGCCGTCCCCGAAATTAGCACGCCCTCTTTGTGGCAGTATCGCTTGACCTCGTTCAGGTAGGCGCGTTCGGTGGTTGGGAAGTAGTAGGCGGTCAGTTCCGCCCCCTCGAAGCCAATTTCGCGGCAGAGGGTGATAAATTCGAGGAGAGTCATCTCTCCCGCCTGTATCTCTTTACGGTATGAGTAGGCGCAACACGATAGGCGCATGGCTGTTTTCCCTTTTTTGCGGGTGTGATAACGGTAGTTTCGCCTATTTGAGCGAAATAACCTCCCCTGAATCGCCCTCTCTAAAACGAAGAGGGGGATTTAGGGGAGGTTGAGGAAAAGGCTACGCTCTGCGAATCGCAAACGCCTAAATAAGTCCCGTTTGCGCCATCGCGCTATAGATAATCGCTTGTTCGCTCTCCGTCGCCTCAACGAGAGGAAGTCGCACGCCGCCCACATCCACCCCAAGACGATTTAAGCCCGCTTTCAGTGGAACCGGGCTAGGGGTTGTGGACTGGAAGCAGGCTTTAAGGATGGGGAGCATCTGAGCGTTGAGGCAGGCGGCGCGAGTGAGGTCGCCAGAGAAGAAGGCGGTGTGCATCTCCTTCATCTGTCTACCCGCAAGGTGCGCGATAACGCTCACAACGCCCACGCCGCCCACCGCCAGAAGTGGAAGCGTAAGCCCGTCATCGCCGCTATAGACCGCGAAATCGGCGGGCGAGTCGGCGACAATCTCCGCCATCTGCACAAGGTTGCCGCTCGCCTCCTTCGTCGCCACGATATTGGAAACATCCTTCGCAAGGCGAACCGTAGTCGCCGCATCCATGTTCTGCGCGGTGCGAGACGGCACGTTGTAGACGATGCAGGGCAGACTCGGAACGCTCTCCGCAATAGACCGAAAATGGCGGTAAAGCCCCTCCATGGAGGGCTTATTGTAGGGCGGAACGACCAGTAACGCGCCGTCTACGCCAATTTCAGCCGCCTCTTTCGTCAGTTCAATACTCGTCGCGGTGTCGTTGCCGCCTGTGCCAGCGATAACCGTTCCGCGTGTTCCGACTATCTGCTTCACGAGTCGGAAAAGGTGCAGTTTCTCAGAGTGGGAGAGTGTGGGCGATTCGCCCGTCGTGCCGCACACCACAATTCCATCGGAGCCGCTCTCCAGAAGGTGATTGACGAGATTTACAACGCCCGCGTCGTTGATAGAGCCGTCCGCGTGGAACGGAGTGACCATCGCCGTTAGAACCTGACCAAACATCGCATTTGCCATCTGTTTTCTCTTCCTAACCCTGTACCGTTACGAAGCGCATCCACCGCTCCGCAATCTGAACGCCATTGAGAGCCGCGCCCTTGAGTATCTGGTCGCCGCAGACAAAGAGGTCTATCGCATCATCGTTCGAGAGGTCGTTGCGAATGCGCCCGACCAGAACCTCGTCCTGCCCGCTTGCATCGAGGGGCATAGGGAAGTAGTTGCGCTCCCTATCGTCCACAACGCGCACGCCGGGGAAGTTCGCAAGTGATTTGCGTATCTCTTCGAGGGAGGGGCGCTTGCCCTCCTCAAACTCAACATTGATAGATTCCGAGTGAGCGCGTAGGATAGGAACGCGAATACAGGTCGCCGATATTTTCAGGTTGGGCGCGTGCAGGATTTTGCGCGACTCGTATATCATTTTGCGCTCCTCCTCATTGTAGCCCGTCTCGTCAATTTTGGTGTTGTGAGAGAAGAGGTTGAAGGCGATAGGGTGCGGGAAGACGCGGGGGAGTATCGGGCGCTCTTTCAGCATATCGTTCGACTGGTCAATCAGCTCCTGCATCGCAGAAGCACCCGCGCCGCTCGCCGCCTGATAGGTGGAGACCACTACACGGCGCACGGGCGCAAGCCTTCGCAAGGGCTCCAACGCCATGAGTAGGATTATCGTAGAGCAGTTCGGGTTCGCGATAATTCCGTTGTGGCTGGCGATGTCTTCGGGGTTGATTTCCGGCACGACGAGCGGGACTTTGGGGTCCATGCGGAACGCGGAGGAGTTATCAATCACCAACGCGCCCGCTGTTGCGGCGGCGTAGGCGAACTCTTTGCTTCGCGAACCTCCCGCCGAGAAAAAGGCGATGTCTACACCCTTAAAAGAGTCGCTTGTAAGTAGTTCCACCGTATAAGGGCGACCCCGAAAATAGAGCGTGCGCCCCACGGAACGTTCGGACGCTAATAGCCTAAGAGAGGCGAGGGGAAATTCGCGAGATTCTAGTAAACGTAGAAATTCGGTTCCCACCGCGCCCGTAGCGCCCGCAATAGCCACATGATAAGTTCTCATCACAACGCCACTCGCTTTCTGACCAAGTCATTAAAGTAGGTGCAGAGAGTGTACACCTTTTCGAGGGGGCGCGTCAACCTTTGGGGCGAATGTCGCGGTCATTCCCTCTTTACAAGAGAAGAGCCGCGAGACACGCGAAAACAGTGCAAAAGCGCGGGAGGCTACAAAGCCTCCCGCGCCTTCAATCAATAAGTCCCTAACAACGATAAACTCGCCACTCCATAAGGAGGCGTTCCTGAGCAAGTTGAGAGGGAGAGGCGTGAATAGTTGTAAAAACAGTTGCGATTCAGCCCCGATTTGTGTTATGATATTCCTCAACACGCCCCGCAAGTAAAACGGCTCTTCCCATAAGTAACGAGAAGAGCCGATGGGCGAATAGGGACTCGAACCCCAGACATCTTCGGTGTAAACGAAGCGCTCTACCAACTGAGCTATTCGCCCGTAACAATCGGGTATGCTAACCGAATTCGTATACAGTATACCAAACTTTCTCGCAAGCGTCAACTTCCTCCGTAAAGGTTACGCAAATTGCGAGAATCCGTCACCACATAGAAAGGAAACGACGCGCCGAAAACCGCCGAAAGGCGCTCCCCGAAGAAGGGGATACGCTCGTCCAGACAACCATGAAATCTATCAAACAGACCCTCTCCTATGGGGGATGCCTTGTCGCTCTCTCCGCATTAGGAGTCGCCGCCGCGCCCCAACAGGCGCAAGCGCAGGTTGTGCAAGCGCCTACGGGAATTGAAAAGGTTCTTGGAGGCTTGCTCAGTACAGGAGGCTACTGGTTCACTTCCACCTCCGCCCGAAACGCGCTTGGCTCTCCCAAGTTCTACAACCAGCAGGCGTTCTACGGTCACTCGGCGGAAATCGGCGGCTTCCGTGTTGCAGGCGGCGTTGAGTTCGTGCAAGCCAGCGACCACATTCTGCCCTTTTCCGGCGGCAACTCGTTCGGTCTATACGGGTTTTCCGCTCGCTTCACACTGCCCACAATACAACACGGACTACGCCCCTACGCCTCCGCAGGAGTATACTACGGCACTCTAAACTCAAGCAAACTTGGGTTTAACTCAAACGCCTTCATACCAAGTTTCGCCATCGGCGCGGAGTACAAAATTAGCCGCATACTGACCCTCGCCCTCGACTACCGCATTAGCGGTCAGATACAAGGCGTGGATACGAACGGCTTCAGCGTCGTGCTTCGCATCTTCTAAACCGAGAGAGAGACAGAAACAGGGGACTCGCGCAGTGACTTCACAACCGCCATCATCGGAAGAGTTAGCCCTGCGCCGCCCCCTGTTCGCTTGTCTGCTTATCGCTATCGGGTATGTCCTCTTTCAGGGGCGTAGCCCCTTTGTTCAGATAGCGGGACTGGTGATTGGAATTTGCGGACTGCTGACGCTTGGTCAAATAGCGTGGGCGAACCTCGCTCAGTGGCGCGAACTTCAAAAGCGCGTTATCGCTATCGCTGAGCAGGAGGCGAAGCAAGAGACTCGCCGCGAGCGCCACGCCCGTAGGAGAGAGATTGAACGCACAGAGCGGGAGCGAACGCAACAGCGGAAAGCGCGCGAAGCGAAAGAGCGTAAGGCTTTGCAACAGGCGGTGAAAGAGGAGCAACAGCGGATAGAGCGGGACGCGAAAGAGCGAGATAGCGCGTTTAATACCGAAGTAGACCGCCTGATTGCGCTCTCTACAGCGGAGCGCCGTAGAGAGTTTCACCGTCTTATGCAGACGCAGGGCTATACAGTAGAGAGCGAGAAACCTCTCTCCATAGGAAGGCTGATGACCCTGAAAAAAGACTCGGAAACAGCCAACGCGGTCTTGATAGAGAGCGGGAGACAGCGCGCGGAGAGCGACCTCAACGCCATCGCGGAGACTGTCGCGAGTAGCGAACCGCCCGTCGAGTGGGTTGTCTGCTTCGATGGGTTTGCAATAGAGACGGTTCTCGCCCTGAAAGATAGAAAACTCAGTTTCGTAGACCCAATCCAGTTAGCAATCTGGTCAATACAGACCTAACCCCCGTCCCCTTCCCGAAGCGGGAAGGGGTGGCTCCGACATTGGCGGCGTGACACTACGTAGGCGTTGCCGTTAGGTTCAAAAAACAGTTAGGAACTTTTATGAGCGACAACATTCAGCAGTTAAAAGACTACTCTACACGGATAGTTCGCATGGGCGAAGCCGTCTCTACGCTTTTCTGGGACCAACAGACCTATATGCCTGTCGGGGCGGCGGGCGCTAGAGCCGAGCAGATAGCCGTGATGAGCGAGTTTATTCATAACCTCGCCATAAGCGATGAGGCGTGCAAGCTACTCGTAAACGCGGAGGCGGACGCGAAGGCGCTCGACCCCGATAGCGACGAGGCGCGGCTTGTAGCGCAGACCCGCCGACAGTACGACCTAGCGACAAAACTCCCCGGTGAGTTTGTGGCGGAGTTGTCGCGACAGCAGGCGTTAGGGCATGAGGTTTGGGTAGAGGCGCGTAAAGAGAATAACTTCGCCAAGTTTGCACCCACTCTCGAACGCATATTCGACCTTACGCGCCAAAAAGCCGAGTACTACGGCTACAAAGACCACATCTACACCGCCCTGCTAGACGAGTACGAAACGGGCATGACCTATACCGATGTCGTCAACGTCTTTACCGAGATGAAGCCCTACGCCGTCGCTCTCGCCCACGCCATCGCGCAGAGTAAGAACCCTGTGGACTCTAGCCCCATTATTGGGGACTTTGAGATAGCGAAACAGCGCGAACTGACCCTCAAAGTGGTGAAACAACTCGGCTTCGACTTCCACTGCGGACGGCAAGATGAGGCGGCGCACCCCTTCTGCAACAACGCCTCCCGCTACGATGTGCGCCTCACCACTCGCTTTGACCGCAAACACCTACAACAGGCGTTCTACGCCTCCCTCCACGAAGCGGGACATGGGATGTATGAGCAAGGCTCCCCTGAACGCTTCGACGGAACAATTCTCGGCGGAGGAACGTCATTAGGAGTGCATGAGAGTCAGTCGCGGCTCTGGGAGAACCTTGTGGGGCGTAGCAGGTCGTTCTGCAAATGGGCGTTCCCTATCGTCAAAGAGTCCTTCCCGCAACTCGAAAATACCGATGCGGAGGGCTTCTATCGCGCCGTCAATAAGGTGGAGCCTTCGTTTATTCGCGTCGAAGCGGACGAAGTGACATACAACCTCCACATACTGCTACGTTTCGAGATGGAGTGCGAACTTCTCACTGGGAATCTCGCCTTTAAGGACGTGCCGGAGGCGTGGAACGCGAAGATGCAGGAGTATCTAGGCATTACGCCGAAAACGGACAGCGAGGGGTGTCTGCAAGATGTTCACTGGTCGGAGGGCTTGATAGGCTACTTCCCCACCTACACCCTCGGCAACCTCATCTCCGCGCAACTGTTTAGTTCGCTACGCAAGGCGCATCCAAATCTGGAAGGGGACTTCGAGAAGGGCGAATTCGCGCCCGTCTTAGGCTGGCTACGCGAGAACGTACACAGCCACGGCTCCAAGTTCCTGCCCCGCGAAGTGGTGCTGAAGGCGACTGGCGAACCGCTCAACTCAAAATACTACGTGGACTATCTGAATACAAAATTTGGCGACATCTACGCTCTTTAGCGCAGGAGGTTGTGAAAATGGTACGCACAAAACAGTGTCTGATTCCGTGGGCTGTCGGTTTTCTACTGACGGCTGGAATCTGCAACGCGCAGGTCAACGTCTCTGCGAAGTTCACGCCGCGCAAGAACACAAAAGAGAAGAGCGCCCCCGACCCGACAAAACTCTCCGACACTATCGCGCTGGAGGCGAAGGCGGATAGTAGCGCAGGAGTATCGCGGGTTACGTTGGAGATTGACGACCAGTTCCGTCAAGAGAAGAAAGCGCCGCCCTATACTTTTGAGTGGGACACCCTCGCCGAACGCGACGGACCCCATACCATAGGCATTGTCGCGTACAACGCAAACGGGCAGACGGGCGTGAAGCGTATGAAGGTCAACGTCGAGAACAAACTGAGCCTAGGTATAGACTTCTACGCGGAGCAAGCCCTGCTCGCTATGCGGCGCGGCGATGAGGTGACGCTCGAAAAGTCGGCGCGTAAAGCCTACCGCATCAGCACAGCGATACCAGAGGCGATTCGCGTGATGGCGCTCTCTATCGGCTTGACAGGCGACCCGAACCGCGGGATTGGAATGATTGACGACCGTCAGAGCATGATTGATAAAGACGACCCTGTTACCATTGAGATTCGCAACTTCCTGCGCCTTGTTCGCGCCGCCCGAAACCCCGACCTTATCGCCATGCTTCCGGACATGAGGGCGGGGCTTCTCTCCGCAAAACAGCGGGCGCAACAGGTTCTGGAGGAGGTGAAGCAGAAAGTCCCCGATACCTCCACCGACGCTACCGCTCTTCTGACTCGCGGCGACACTCTCTGGAACCTACACCGTTATGCAGAGGCGCTCGACTCCTATCAGCGCGCGGGTAGGCTGACAACGGACGCGAAACTGCAACGCCGCGTACAGATGCGTATCGTCTCTACACTGCTACGCCTAGCGCGAATCAAGGAGGCGGATAACATCGCCCAACGCCTTGCATTCGATGATAGCGACCTTACCGCGAAGGCGGTTCTGGGCGCGGTTCTATTTGCCGAGCGCAAGTATGAAGAGGCGGGACGCACTGTAGAGACAGGGGCGGAGAAGAAGAACGCGGCGTGTCTCGCCGTTGGAGCCATGGCGGACATGGTTACGGGCGCGAACGTTCGCGCCTATAAGCGTACAGGCGAGACTTTCAAACTGATGGATGGGCCCGAAAACCAGTACCTCGCCCTCGCCGTTTTCGCAGAGAACGGAAGCAAAGACAACGCCCGAAAAGCGTTCACCGTTTCGATAATGAACTCTCCTCTCTCCAGCGCCACCCTCGCGGAGTACGGCTTCCAAGCGATTGTGTTTAACAACTCGCCCGACCGCTTCGTCATGGCGCTGAACATCTTCGACTTAGCCCTGAGCGCCGACCCTGAAGACACTACGGCGATGGCGGGAAGAGCGGTGGCGCTGTGGGGACTGGGGCGCTTCAACGGCTTCCACGACTATATAGACAGGCTCTCCAAACTCGACCCGCTCTCTCCTGACCTGTTTGTGATGCTTGCGGCGGAGTTGAACCGCGACCCCGCGAAGCAGGCGACGGTCTCGGAGGCGCTCCAACGCGCTACCAAACTCGACCCCTATAACTACAAGTATAAGGACGTTCCCAAGCCGGAAGTCCTCGCGACGCGCATGATGCGTACACGCCGCATTATCCCGCTCTCGCCCGCCCTGCTGGACAAAGCGGACGCGCCGCCTCCTATAGAAGAGACGACTCTGGAGTAAGGAGCGTCGCTATGGATGTCGATGTCTCTGCGCCTACAGGCGTAGTTGTCCTGCTGGGGTTCATCGCAGTCCTGATACTCATTGTGCAGTTTGTCCACTTCAGCCCTACCATCCGCAAAAAGGGTAGTGTTCTCCTCATTACGTCGAACTGGAAGCACATACTATTCGGTCTTGGGTTTGGCTCGAAGCAGGTTAGAGTGGAGCCGAAAAATCAGGCGATACGCATCCACAACCGGTTTTTCTGGGTTTTCAATAAGTATCGCTATATCCCCTTCGCTCATGTCGCAGGGATTGTCTATCGTTACGTAGATATGTCAATTGAGAGTTGGGGCAAGGCGTATCAATCGACGGATATGTTTATCATCGGGCTACAGCTACACAACGGCGAAGTGATATATCTGTTTCGATTTGTAGGGGCTGGCGAGTTTGTGAATAACACCCTCCTGCCAGATTGGTGCTTTTGGGGAACCGAGGCTATGGCGGAACTGACGCACGGCGGGCAGGAGAGCGAATCTCGCTCTTGCGCGGACATCCTCTGCCATCTGCTGAAGGTTCCGCTGGTGAGTTGATTTTGACCAGTTCCTGTCGATTTCAAATTGTGTCAGGCGAAACTAGGCTATCCTATAGGGCGAATCCTGATGATACGAACTCTATCTCTCCTAATGCTCTTCGTCGTATTTGTCATGCGGCAGGGACTCTGTACGCCCTCGCACAAGCCCCCGCCAGTGCGAAAACCTCTGGACGAAGCGCTCCTCAAGATAATTGAGAAATCCCACGCTCTTGATTACGACCTTTTAGCCGTAAAACAGTTGATTGATAGGGGAGCCGATGTAAACGCTTGTACGGACAAAGGCGAGTCGGTGTTGATGCTGGCGGCGTATCGCGGCGTTACCGATGTGGTGAAATTATTGTTGGAGCGCGGGGCGAATGTACGCTATCGCTCGCTGTATGGCGGCGCTCCGCTCTTATGCGCCATAGACACTTACTCCGCCGAACCTGATACCGTAAAGGCGTTGGTTGAATATGGAGCCGATGTGAATGGGTGTAGTCGCGAGAGTGGCGATACCGCCCTTATGCTGGCGCTCCGCTACCGCGAGTATAGTTCTGAAAAAATAGAAAAACTAGCGATATTCCGCCTTCTTTTGAGTAGAGGAGCGAATGTCCGTTCAAGTAATAGAGCGGGACAGACCGCCCTGATGTTCGCCGTAGAAAAATCCTTGATTGAAGAGGTGAATCTCTTACTGGCTCATGGCGCCGATGTGAATGCCACAGATAACAAGGGAGTCCCGCCCTTATCTTATATGGACCGCCCTAACTCCGCGGAGGACATACAGATTATACAGGCGCTATTGGACAAGAGCGCGAAGGTCAACGCCTGCAACCGCAAAGGCGAGACTTCTCTCATGTTGGTCTCTCAACATCGCCATTACTGGGATATCGACCTTCCCCCTGCAAAGTACACTACCCTTCTAGAGGAGCTTTTGAAACGCGGCGCGGAAATCGATGCGCGAAATTTAGTTGGTAGGACTGCCTTGTTCTACGCCTGTACAGGCGCGAGCGAGTCGGTGCAAGATACTCTTCTCGCTCATAGGGCGAACATCCATATTACCGACAAAGCCGGAACAACCGCGCTGATGGTAGCCGCGGAAAACGGCAATGAGAGGATGGCGCGAATTCTACTGGACAAGGGGATGGATGTGAATGCGCGGGATAAGCAGGGACGAACGGCTCTGATGCACATCGGAGGGTCGCCGGAGCAAATCTCTTCCATCCTCCACATTTTAATGGAGCGCGGCGCGGACATTCATGCGAGAGACAAGCAAGGCAGAACGCTCCTCTTTTCCGCTACGAGACATGGAAAGCAGTTTCTTGACGTGGGTAATTCAGGACAACTTGACAAACTCTTTGAGGCGATTGGCGTTCTCGCGGACGCGGGGATGGATGTGAACGAGCGTGACAGGAGTGGCAATACACCTCTGATTCTGGTAGCGATGCGGACGCAACAAAGACCGCAAATCAGCCTCTTCAAGGCGGAGCGCGTTATTGAAACCCTCCTTCAACATGGCGCGAATCCGAATGCGCGAAATGCGCTAGGACACTCCGCCCTCACATGGCTTGCATTTGAAGCGGAAGAGGCATCCATTAAACTCGTGCAAGAGAAGGGGGCGAAGTCGGATTTGCTAGAAGCCATTATGCTTGGCGACACGAAGACCGCCCTTGCGGAGTTAGCCAGAGAGAAGCGCTTGAATAAGCGTGGGCCATACAAACAGACAGCGCTTATCATGGCGGTGGAGGCAGGCGCTCCCGAACTGGTTCATGCCCTTTTGAAGAGAGGCGCGAATGCGAATATAGGAGACATTTACGATAATACCCCGTTGCACTTTGCGGCGGGAGAGGTCGTAACGCGTTTTGCACGCCTTCGTAAAAGGACAGATGAAAACACATCGATGGAGGAGTGGCAGTTGGACATAGTGAAAGACTTGCTCGCTCATGGAGCGAAAGTTAATGTTCTTTCGCTACCCTATGAGACAGGTTTAGACACCAACTGGCGGCAACACCCAGTGAGACCGAATGCGTATGCTAGAGAGCGGGGTTACGTAGCCATAATAACGCTTTTAGACGCGGCGTTTGATGAAGAGAAGCGTGCAGAAGCTCTGAAGGAGCCGGACACATGGAGGCAGTAGAGTTCGTGCCGACACAAAAGAAGAAGTAAAAAGGAATTAGCGAACCCATGTCAGAATTTAGTTCCTATAGAGTAGCCTATCAACGCGACGGCTACCTTATCGTTCCAGACCTCTTCACCCGTGAAGAGGCGGCGGAGGTAAAATGTGTCAGGCGGAACAAGGCTACCCATAGGGCGAATCCTGATGATACGAACTCTATCTCTCCTAATGCTCTTCGTCGTATTTGTCATGCGGCAGGGACTCTGTACGCCC
>CAIJLM010000238.1 GCA_903821495.1 uncultured Chthonomonas sp.
AGACGAAATTGGGTTCTACGTAAAGCACATAGACGATAAAGGGTTCATTCGCCTGCTTCCGGTAGGCGGTTGGGACCCGCGCATGATGGTGGCGCAGAGGGTGAAAGTGACCACGCGCACAGGCGAGTGGTTGCGCGGAACCCTCATGTCCTCCACGAAGCCGACTCACCTGCTCACCGCGGAAGAGGCGGGCAAGGGCCCCAAAATCGAAGACTGTTTTGTAGACCTCGGCTTGCCGGGAGATAGGGTCAAGGAGTTGGTCGAACCCGGCGATATGGTGACGATGGATAGAACTTCCGAGCGAGTCGGCGATATGGTAGTGAGTAAGACCCTCGATGACCGCGTCTGCGTTTTTGTGATGATTGAAGCCATGCGCCGCCTGCAAAACACGCCCGTCAAAGCCAATATCCTCGCCGTCGCAACCACTCAGGAGGAGGTGGGGCTACGGGGCGCAACGACAGCCGCCTACGAACTCAAACCCGACATCGGCATAGCCCTCGACATCACGCTCGCTCTCGATATTCCCGGTATGCCTGAAGCGGACCAGGTGACGCGGCTTGGCGCGGGAACCGCTATCAAAATCCACGACTCCTCCCTGATTTGTCACCCCAAACTTGTGCGCCATTTCCGTGATGTGGCGGAGGCGAAGGGCATTAAGTACCAGCTAGAGCTTCTTCCACGCGGCGGCACGGATGCAGGCGGCATACAGCGCAGTCGGGGCGGCGTTCCGAGTTTTACGCTCTCCATTCCCACGCGCTACGTGCATACCGTCAACGAGATGGCGCACGTTGAGGATATTCAGGCGACGATTGATTTGCTGGTCGCCTATCTTGAAGTGGCGCATGAGCGAACCTACGGCTATTCAGGGGACATTTAAGGCTCTCGACTTTGCAATCTCGGTTGCAGGTAGAGTAGGCTCACTGAGTGTTAGTTGTTGTAAAGTGGGCAGGATAGAGCGCCTTTTCTTCTCGACCCTAGAGTCTATTTTGCGAGAGTAGGCTCTAGGGTCGAAGTGAAGTCAGTTCACTCTTCTGCGAGTTTGTTGCGGTAAGGGGACAAGAGGAGGTAAGCTCTTGTTACAGTAAGATTTGGGGATGGAAGAGGATTTTCGATAATGACAACGCCAACACCAGGGCTGTTTGGTCTACAAAGAACTAACCGTAATTTCAGCGCAAAAGAGGCATGGGGCAAAAACCAGTTCAATACCTCATTCCCCGCTTCTTTGGCGTGTTATATGGGGGTAGAGGGAGTCGCGCCAGTCTATCTTACGTTGGATAACTCTCTCAAGGTACAGCGCAAGAAAATAGATGACGCTGACCTGCTTGGGTTGAACGCCACATCTCCTGAACTCTATTTTCGATTTGAAACGGTATACTCCCCCTATGAGGCTTTAGTCTACGGCAAACTGCCCAGAACCGATTTAGTGACCTACTCTCAGAACACCAACTCTCAAACGCCCCTCAGAGGCTACGAAATTAAACTAACAGCTTTGCCGGACAACTCAACGTATGACTTAAACGATAACCAATATAGTTGCGAGATTGTGGTTCGACCCGATAGCATCGTATACTTAGCCGCAAGTATCGCAACGCTCTATACGCAACACCCTGAGGTTTTACTAGAGACGTTGCATCCGGTTTGCGCTCTAATCCACGACTGGAGTGAACCTGAGCAAGTTAGCCCTCACTATGATAAAATGCTATTCGCTTTAGACACCCTCTTGCTTATGCAGTTGGAAGCAGGAAATCAGTCTCCTTTCCTGATACAATCTGTCTGGAAAACAGTGGGTAAGACCCCAATCCTTCATGAGAACTGTTTGGATATGTTTGTTTGGAGCGATTTCGCGTTCACTCGTCTTTTCACAACGGCGGGTTCAGTCCAGCCAAGCATAAATCGCTCTGCGCGTTCCCTTATATGGCTAACAAAAATGCTGTACGATTTTGCTGTAGATGGTAAGTTCGACCCCAAACAAATCATTGATTTATTAACCTACAATACTAAAAACGATAAAGCGTTCGCCCTGAGCGGCAGACAGACGCTACAATTCCTTAGTTGCCCTGAACTGACCCGTCCGCGTATTGCCAAAGAAGCCCTCCGCGAGATAATTCTGGGAGATGGGCAGAACTTTTTAAGCCCTGAACGGCGATTTGACGCCGCGATAGTGAGTACGCCAGGGTTATTCAACTATAGCGCCTCGCCCCAACTTGAAGAGGAGGCTCTCCATGAGAGTAATTGACCTCTTCGCGGGGTGCGGCGGTTTATCTCTCGGTTTTGCGAATGCTGGTTTTGAGATAGTAGCGGCAGTTGATAACTGGGAACCTGCCATAAAGGTCTATCGCGCTAACTTCCTCGACCACCCTATAGTTCAATATGACTTGGGCGCTTTTCAAGGAGACACGACGGCGTTTGAGAAGTTTCAGCCTGATATGATAATCGGAGGTCCCCCTTGTCAGGACTTTTCGTCAGCGGGAAAACGAGACGAAACGCTAGGACGCGCAGACCTTACCAATACATTCGCATCTATTGTTACCGCTATGAGGACAGAGTGGTTCGTGATGGAAAATGTGGAGCGCGCTCTCAAAAGCGATACCTACAGAGTAGCCTACCGTCGCTTCCAAGAGGCAGGTTACGGGCTAACTCAGATTGTTTTGGACGCGAGTCTGTGCGGAGCGCCTCAATCGCGTAAAAGGCTGTTTTTAATAGGTCACTTGAACGATGACAATGACGCTCTATCCGCTTATTTGGTAGGTAATCTCTCCAGAAAGCCGCTAACTGTGCGTGACTGCTTAGGCGACAGTTTGGGCATCGAACACTACTACCGCCATCCTAGAAGTTACCAACGGCGCGGTATTTTCAGCATAGACGAGCCTAGCCCTACCATTCGCGGGGTAAACCGCCCTATCCCGCCAAACTACGCGCCTCACTCTGGCGATACGTCTTCTGTTACACCAGAACTTAGACCCTTGACCACCAAAGAGCGGAGCCTAATTCAGACATTTCCGCCTGATTTCTGTTTTTTAGGAACCAAAGCGGACAAGGAGCAGATGATAGGAAACGCTGTTCCCGTAAATCTCGCGAAATACGTTGCAACCTCTATTCTACAGTATCAAAAGCATTTTTCGGAGGGGGTAATTGTTCGGAAACAGCCTCTTCAACCGCAGTTGGCGCTAGATTTAATCGACGTATAACACCCTAGCAAGGAAATCACAATCCATGTCGGAACGCCTAAGAGAACGCACTCCCTCCGAAATAGAGCGGTGCATCTACGAATCGTGGAGTCCTTTCTGGCAGTTCTACGCCGAGCGTATGCCTCTCGCTTGGCGGCTGAGAGAAGCGGATAACCTCTTCTGCTCCTATGCTATCCCACATCCGCTCTTTAATCAGGTCGCCGATGTCGCGCCAAACCTTTCGCAAGAGCGCGTCGCTCAAATCTGCGCGAGGATGGATGAGCGCGGACTGCCTTGGCTCTGGCTGGCGAATCCCGCGCACTGGAACGACACAACCCCCCAATGGCTTCCAGAGAGGGGGCTAGTAGATGCGGGCATAGTGAAGGGGATGGCGTTCGATACGACGCTGACCGCGATTGAAACCCAAACGCCAGCGGAGTTGGAGATTAGAGAGGTGCGAAGTATGAAGGAGACGAGCGAATTTTGGAAGGGAATTATGCCCGCCTACGAGATGCCCGTTGAGTTCGCCGCCCCGTTTCAGACGGTGCATGAGGCGCACGGCTTCTACCCGAATATCCCCATGAGAGTCTACTATGGGGTTTGGCAGGGGCGATCTGTGTCGGGGAGCATGGTCTATTTCGACAAGGAGTGCGCGATAATTCAGTGCGTAGGAACCGACCCCGATGCGCGAGGTAGGGGCTTCGCGCCGGCTGTTGTAGCCGCGTGCATACAAGCGGCGAAGGAAGAGGGGTATCGGTACGTCGTCCTGCAAGCGTCGGATATGGGGTATCCCGTCTACTTGAAGATGGGTTTTACGGAGTATTTCGACCAGACCTTCTATGTGAAAATGCCTTCGTAGTCTGCGCCCCTTACGGCTCCTCGTGATACTGTATCACTCTATCCATCGGCTGATAGGAGTCGTCGGAGAGGCGTTCGCGCCGCGCCTCCTTACCCTCTTCCACGAATACGCGATAACTCACCACGCGATACCCCGTCGCCCCCGGATTTCGCACAAAGAACTTTTTACGCGGAGTGTACTGGGGGCGGGTGACGCGGGTAAGACGCGCTGGGTTCTCCTGCGATAGCGTGTCCGTCAGAACACGCGCCTCCATTTTGGGTTTCTCCACGCCTAGAACGCTAATCTCCATTAGATTCGCATGGACTTCGGCGCGAAGCCGAATCGCCCAAGGGTAGGGGTTTTTGAAGCGGAGGTCTATGTCGTACTGCGCGACAGCGGCATCGCGTCCCGGCGTAATGTAGTGTGGCGCGAAAACGTGATGATGGCGTTCGACAATGGGTAGCCCCGCCATAAGCGCGGAGTTGTAGAGCGTGGTGGAGGTCTGGCAAACGCCGCCGCCAAATGCGGGAACCAACTCGCCGTCGTAACTCACAGGGGCTTTGACGTAGCCCTGCTCCCATGTCCACGACTTCACCGTTTTGTTGAAAGAGAAGGTAGCGCCCGGCGGTATGACTGCCCCGTTAAGAGCGTCCGCCGCCCGTTTTGCGTTGTAGCGTTGCGCGGGGGTGCGCCTCTCAAGGCTAGTGACATAACCCGCGAGAACGACTTCGGGACGCGGGCTACCCGCCATAAGGTGCATAACAAACAGAACAAAACCGCCAAACCCAAGCAGAACAGACCCCGCTACCCAAGTAAGAGCGTGTGGAGAGGATTGAGAGAGTCCTCTTTCGCGCTCCTCTTTTGAGATATTTGTTGCGGTGTTTGGAGGCAAGCCTTCACACTGCTTTCAGGTAGAGCCTTTGTGAGTTATGCAAACTCTACACGGGCGTATATCGTTTTGAGGGGCAGACTGCAACCGATGGAGGCGATTTCCAAAACCGCTTCGCTTCCTTGATAGACGGTCATTAGCCATTTGTCGCTGGCTACACGGGTGTAGTGTTCGGCAGTCATAGAGTCGGCGGAGACGATGATGTAGTCTTGTAGAGAGGGGATAGTGCGGTAGCAAGCGAACTTAACGCCTCTGTCCCTGCTCTCCGCGCTATCCGAAGAAACTTCGATAATCACTTTAGGGTTGAGGAGAGAGGGAGGGCGCTGAGAAGTAAGCCTCATCTCACCGCAAAAAACAACCAAGTCGGGATAGAAATAGCCGTCGCACTCCTCTGCGCGAACGCGCAAATCGTTGTTAAACACCTCACACTTGCCGCTACCTAACTGCCTGTCAAGACAGATAAGAGTGTCCTTCACAATACGGATATGGCTAACACTCGCCCCCGCCATCGCCACAATTTCCCCGTTATAGAACTCGCTTCTTCTCTCGGCGGCTTCTTCCTGTTCCAAGTACGCTTGAGTTTTATCGAAAACGACCATAGCGCCCTCCCGACTATAGCAGTCCTAACTCTAGTTTCGCCTCTTCCGACATCATATCCATATCCCATGTCGGCTCCCACACAAGGTCTAGTTTTACATCGGTGATACCATTGACGGCGCGGGTCTTCCCCTCAACTTCAGCGGGAAGCGACTGCGCCGCAGGGCAAGCGGGAGATGTGAGCGTCATGCTGATATGCGCTAACCCGGAGGGTAGCACGGTGACATCGTAGATTAACCCCAACTCGTAGATGTTGATGGGGATTTCCGGGTCAAAAATGGTCTGTATGGTCTCTACGACCTGCCCTTCCAGCAGTGAACACTCTATGGGTGTCAATGTCGCCTCTGTTTGTGTCTCTACCAATGGTCTAACTACGCCTTTCCGCAAGTGACTTAATTTTCTGAATCATGCTATACAGTCCATTACGACGATTCATGCTTAAATGTTCTTCTAAATCTAGCTGTTTGAGGAAACCCTCAATATCGAAAGAGAGAATCGCGTTCGCGTCTCGCCCTGAGTAGACCCTCCAGAGTATCGCGACAAGCCCCTTCACAATGGCGGAGTCGCTGTCCGCATCGAAGAGAAGCAGGTCGCCATCAAATTGAGGCGCAAGCCACACCTGACTCTGACACCCCTGAATGCGGTTCTCTTCGGTCTTGTCGGCTTCGCTCAGGGGCGGGAGTTCGCGCCCCATCTCCATTAAATAGCGATAGCGGTCTTCCCAATCCTCGAGAAGGCGAAGGTGTCGCGTATCTCCTCCGCCTGCTCCTGCTGTGTCATCGTCATATCCGCCCCATGAATGTAGTATGCCTAATATACCCCCAACGCTCTCATCCTGCAAGGGCGGATACTCTACTGCTTCGTCACAAACTCGTCGAGGTTGAGCAGAGAGCGAGAGAGGGCTGTCCAGGCGGCGCGTTCGTTCACGTCGCCATCGCCCGCCCCTGCGAGAAGTTTCGCATCGAGTTCTTTGTTATCGAAACGCTGTCTCTGCGTCTCGAAGTAGGTTTTCAGGAGGCGAACCTCGTCGCTGTCCGGGGTGCGGGTAAGGCAACGGCGAAACAGGTAGGAGATGCGCTCCTCAATCGTCCCTTTTTGAACGACCATCGCTCTGCCCAGTGTTTGCGCCGCCTCAAGGAAGACCTCATTATTCAGGAGGGTGAGGGCTTGCAGGGGGGTGTTGGAGACATCGCGCCGCGCTACGCACGCCTCCCCGCTCGGCGCATCAAAGGTGGTGAAGGCGGCGTAAGGGGCGGAGCGCTTGCTGAAGGTGTAGAGTCCGCGCCGATAGCGGTCTTCTCCTGTACTGACGTTCCATTGAAGCGGTCCGTAAGTTCCCTCTGTAGTGATACTTGGCTTCTGGGGCGGGAAGACGCTGGGACCTCCCATCTTGCCCGAAAGCAGTCCGCACACCGTAAGGGCGTTATCGCGAATCAGTTCCGCCTCCATGCGTGTTCGCGGGAAGTAGGCGAGAAGTCGGTTCTGCGGGTCTTTCGCTTTCGCGGGGGACGGCGCGACGGAGGATTGGCGGTAGGTTGCACTCGTCACGATGAGGCGGTGGAGCTGTTTTATCGACCAGTTTTTCTTCTCGAACTCAAGCGCCAGCCAGTCGAGTAGTTCGGGGTGGGAGGGGGGCTGTCCCTGATACCCGAAGTCTTCAAGCGTGGTGACGACACCCTTACCGAAGAACGCCGCCCACTGCCGATTGACCGCCACGCGCCCGATGAGCGGGTTCTGCGGGGAGACTATCCACTGCGCGAAGGCGAGGCGGTTGCGGGGAGCGCCCGACGGGAAGGGGGGCAGTATCGCCAGAGTTGCAGGTTGCACCCGCTCAGTGGCTTGCAGAAACTCGCCGCGCTTATGAATGTAGGTAGGGCGTATGTTGGTTACAGGGCGCTCCCGAAACACGAGAGTCGTGGGGTAGGCGGGGAGTTGGTCGCGTAGTTTCTTAATCTCCTCGCGCTCCTTCGCCAGTTCCGGGCAGGTAGAGAGGAGATGGTTCAGGAGAACAGCTCGCTGCGCTTCGGTTCTTGTGTCGGCGGAGACGGCAAGCGCCTCCTCTACCTCCGCTGGCAGGATGGTCTCGCCGATTTTGGGGTCGGAGGTTATAGAGATACGGAACCGCCCTAACGCGCTAGGATAGTAGAACTCGAAGAGCATTTTGAGGATGAACTCATCGGCGGCGAGGGGCTTATCCAGAACGAAGACCGCCGTGACCGTTTTACCTATCGCCCCATTGCTCGACCAGAACGACTGTGGGCTACCGTCTATCGCCTGTTTCGGGTTTCCGCCGTTATCGGCGTAGGCGGTGGCGATTTTGACGGAGTTTCCGCCATTAAGCAGAGTGAGTTCGCTAAGGAGGAAGTCGCCGAACGAGCCTTCGTAGAAGACGCGACCGGGACCCCCGCGCGGTAGGCTTGCGTCGGGCAGACACTCTAGCCGAATCGCGGTGACGGTTTTGCCGCCTGTCGGATAGGTCAGGGTGTACGTGTCCTGCTTCGTAATGTCGCCGGAGGAGAGTACGGAGTTGTCGGGTTGCACGGTGAGCAGGGGCGAATTGCTAGTCGCTGTGGAGGGCTTGAGAACCGTCCAGCGCGTCGCCTTGCTTGCAGATTTCTCCGTCCACTCTTTGAGTTTCGCGGCGAGGTTGTCCGCTGAACTGACAGCGCCGTTCGCGGGGAACTTCTCCTTGAGGCTTGCGTTTCGCGCATCTACCTGCGCCTGAATCTCCCGCCGTTTTGCGGTGATGTCGGGCTTGAGAACCTCCATCTCCGGCTCGTCCGCGTTGTTCAAAAACGCCATCATCTGGTAGTACTCTTTTTGCGTGATGGGGTCGAACTTGTGCGTGTGGCACTGAGCGCACCCAGTGGTCAGCCCCAGCCATGTCGTCCCTGTAGTCGCCATTCTGTCGGTCATCGCATAGAAGCGATACTCTAGCGGGTCTATTCCGCCCTCTTCATTGAGCATGGTGTTGCGGTGTAGCCCCGTCGCGATTTTCTGGTCTTGGGTCGCGTTGGGGAGCATATCTCCCGCCAACTGCTCTATGGTGAACTGGTTGAAGGGCATATCCCTGTTGAGCGCGTTGATGACCCACTCGCGGTAGAGCCATATCGGGCGGGTTCGGTCTTTTTCGTAGCCGTTGGTGTCGGCGTAGCGCACGAGGTCGAGCCAGCGGCGCGCCCAGCGTTCGCCGTAGCGGGGCGAGGCGAGGAGGCGGTCAATCAGTCGTTCGTAAGCGTCGGGGCGCCTGTCTTTTAGGAAAGCCTCACTCTCTTCTGGGGTGGGCGGCAACCCGATGAGGTCGAGGGAGGCGCGTCGCAACAACGTCGTTTTGTCGGCGGAGGGAGAGGGGGCGAGACCCGCTTTTTCGAGACTTGCAAGTATGAACTTGTCTATGGGGTTCCGCGCCCATTTCGCGTTTTTGACGACAGGAAGCGCAACCTGCTTTGGCGCGACGAACGCCCAGTGGGGCTTGTACGTAGCGCCCTGCGCTATCCAGCGCTTGAGGATTCGCTTCTCTGCGTCGGAGAGGGGCTTGTTGGCGGCGAGAGGCGGCATGATACCCGCGCTAGTCGCAAAAATTCGCTTGACGAGTTCGCTTTTCTCCGGCTTTCCCGCCACGATAGCGCGACGCGCGGAGGCGCTTTGGAAGTTGTCGAGACGGAGTCCCGCCTGACGCTGTTTGTCGTCGGGCCCGTGACACTTGAAGCAGTGTTGCGAGAGAATAGGGCGCACCTCTTTGTTGAAGTCCTGCGCTTGCGCCCTCCCGGCTAGTAACAAGGCTCCCGATACGAATAACGATAGTTGAACTCTCATCTCCAAAAACTCCCCTGACCTGCGTGATGGCGTACTATTCGCGCTAAGGCGCGTCTTTTCCTGCCTGTCTCTATTTCGCGCCGAGGCGGATTCGGGGCGGCGTAGTAAACGCAAAAAAGCCCGCCGAAATCGGCGGACTCTTGAGCAACAGAATTATGTGGACATTATAGCATATACTTTTGATTTTGTCAAGGGGGCGGAATCCGCGTAAGAGTTCAGGGTTATGGGAGTAAAAACCGCGAAACACGCGAAACACGCGAAA
>CAIJLM010000239.1 GCA_903821495.1 uncultured Chthonomonas sp.
GCAGTATGCGAACAGGGGGAGTTTTACGTTAGGGATTCGCTAGAGTTAAACTGTTCCACAATCTATAGCCAAACCGGAGCGCCTTACAGCCAGGTCTTTCTCCCGAATCGGGAGAAGGATGTCCGAAGGACAGGATGAGGGCGCATTGGGGGGACGGGCGCGGGGCTTACGCTTTTCAAAGGGAGCAATTATTCCAAAGAAAGTCCATTGTCCGACTAATTCATGGCTTCATCAGAGTTTGTCAGATGGCTTGCGGCGAGTTGGTGCAGTTCGCCCTTCTCGATGAAGTAGACGCGCTCGGCGATATTCACAACGTGGTCGCTGATGCGCTCTAGGTACTTCGCCGCGAACATCACATTCAGCGCGACAAGCCCTTTGCTACTATCTGTTGTGATAACATGGGTCAGATACTCGCGCATTTCGTGATAGAGATTGTCCACCGCGTCATCGTCCTGAATCACCTTCTCCACCAGCACAAGGTCGTGCTGAATAAACGCCTGTAGCGCATTACGAAGCATATCTCGTGTCAGCATAGTCAACTGAGGAAGATCTACCAAGGGACGGTATATCTCGTTATTGCGTTGAATACGGCGACCAATTTTGGCGATGTCTACCGCGTAGTCGGCGATTCGCTCAATGTCCGTTATGATTTTGAGAGCCGTGCCAATAACGCGCAGGTCACGCGCAACGGGTTGCTGTAGTGCGATAAGGTTGAGACACTGGGCTTCGATTTCGATGTCCAATCTATCCACAATATCATCACGCTGTACAATCTGCCGCACGAGTTCAACATCGCCCTCTATCAATGCGCGAACGGAGTCCGCGACCATTGTGTCGGCGCAAGTCGCCATCTCCAAAATCTGCTCTTGCAGTGAGGAGATGCAGTGGGAAAAGTTTGTGCGAATCGAAATAGCCATACTAGCTCTCTATCTCTATGGAAAATGATATCAACCAAAGCGCCCCTGTACATAGTCTTCTGTGCGCTTATCTGTTGGCGCAGTGAATATCTTCCGCGTGTCCCCCGCCTCCACCAGTTCGCCTCTATAGAAGAACGCTACGCGCTCGGAGACGCGCCCCGCCTGTTGCATATTGTGGGTAACAATAATTATGGTGTAACGCTCTTTGAGTTCACCCATCAACTCCTCAATTCGCATCGTGGAGATAGGGTCAAGAGCGGAACAGGGTTCATCCATCAGGATGATTTCCGGTTCAACCGCCAGCACACGGGCGATACACAGCCTCTGCTGTTGTCCGCCTGAGAGGTCGAACGCCGACTTCTGTAGGCTATCCTTCACCTCATCCCACAGATACGCCTGACGCAGGCTACTCTCCACCCTCTCATTCAGTCGCGATTTATTACGCTCGCCATGCAGTTTAGGTCCATAAGCGACGTTGTCCCAAATACTCATTGGAAATGGGTTCTGTTTTTGAAACACCATTCCTACCCGTTTCCGCAAACCTACAACATCCAAGCCCCTAGCGTACAGATCTTCGCCATGAAGTGTTAATTTTCCTTCTAGGCGCGTATTCGGATAGAGGTCGTTCATGCGATTCATTGTCCGTAGGAAAGTAGACTTTCCACAACCAGAGGGACCAATAAACGCAGTGACCTGATTGGCGTAGACCTCTAAGTTAATGTCTTTGAGGGCTTGAAACTTCCCGTAGTAGAAGTTTACGTGTTCCGCCTTAATCACGGTGTTCAGAGTAGCGGGAGATTCCTGTTTAACCGGGGCGATTGCAGAAGCCAAAATGATCGAAGACGTTACTGGGTCATCTGGCGTCACTAATGGATTATGTTGAGATACAGATGTCATTCCAAACTCCTGCGTCTATTTCGAGATTACGAGGTTTTGAACCTGCTTCGCGTAGCGATACGCGCAAGGATATTGAATACTAAAACCAACATAACAAGCAGAAACGCCGCGCCCCACAGTTGGTGGTATGTCTCAGGTTGGTCGCGGAGAGTGTAGATGAGCATCGGAAGCGACGCGATAGGAGCCTTCATGTCCGTACTCCACATCGTGCTATTACAGCCCACCATAAGAAGAGGCGCGGTCTCCCCCGCCACACGCGCCACCGCTAGTAGTATACCCGTCATAATTCCGGCGCGCGCCGATGGAAGAACCACCTTCCATAGTGTGTAGGTGTAGGTCGCGCCTAGCGCAAGCGAGCCTTCGCGCAGAGAGACGGGAACCAGTCGAATTAACTCCTCTGTGGTCCGCATGACGGTAGGTATCATCATAACGCCAAGCCCGAAGGCTCCTGCGTTCGCGATACCCGCCCTCCCCTCCGTAGGAACGATTATCAACGCATAGGCGAATATCCCGATAACGATAGAGGGAACGCCGTTCAGAAGGTCTGTCGCAAAGCGAACCATGCCTCCGAAACGGTTATTGCCAAACTCTGCAAGATAGATACCGCCAATAATACCGACGGGTATACCAAATAGCGAAGCCCAAAAGACCAGTAGCCCCGTTCCTGCAATCGCATGACGAATACCGCCTGCATCGGGCATTTTGAAGAAATCGGCGTTAATAGCCGAAATACCCTCTTTGCCTACAAAGAAGAGAAGCATAAAGAGCGCGAAACAGGCGATGAAAGCGCACAACCCAGTGATAGAGACTGCAAAAAGACTACTCGCTTTACGCCAACGCACAAAGAACGACTTACCCGGCGCGTACCGATTGAAGAGGGCGAGTCCTACAAGAATATAACCCACGATTTCAGCGACTCCGAACAGCGCCGCGCCGCCCTTATGCGTAAAGTCGCTCATAAATTGTAGCGCGAAGAACAGAGTCAACAGCCCAATAGAAGCCCAGCGTCCGCCCTTACTTATTCCGTCCTTAATTTTCCCGCTCCATGCGTTACCGCTACCCGGCTTCATGGCGGTAAGCCAAACTAAGCCACGCGCCAGCGCATTTATCCCAATAGTGACGAAAAAGAGTGTGAGACCAATCTGAGTGAGAGCGGCTTTGTGCAGGTCGGAGTTAGGGCTAGGGTACTGGTCGGCAAGAAGCGCGGTCATCGTGTAGCCAGAGCGAAACAACGAGAAACTAGCGCCATTACCCAGCGTCGGGAAGCTTATTTTGCTTCCTATCACCATCGTGACCGCCATCGTTTCGCCAATAGCGCGTCCAAGACCAAGCATTACGGCTCCGATAATACCGCTACTTGCGTATCGCAACACGACGGACTTTATCGCCTCCCATCGTGTCGCGCCCATCCCGTAAGCGGCTTCTCGCTGAGTGAGTGGCACAGTGCGAAGAACATCACGCGATACCGCTGTAATGAAGGGGAGAATCATCATCGCCAGGATTATCCCGGCGGCGAAGAAGTGAGTTCCGGTGGATGCATCGGGAGTAGCGGCGAAAAAAGGAATCTGCCCAAAGTTTTTGGTAAACCAGACACCCACAGAGAGTTGTAATGGTGGAACAAGGTAGTTCAACGCCCAAAACCCATAGACGATACTGGGAACCGCCGCCAACAACTCCACCACAAAGGAGATAGGAGCGCTTAACCAACGGGGCGCGACCTCAGAGAGGAAGATAGCCGAGCCAATACCTAGCGGAACGGCGATAATGAGCGCAACCAGAGAGGTGAGCAAGGTTCCATAGAGGATAGGGATTGCGCCATACAGGTCGCCGAGCTTCTTATCTTCCCCTGCGGCGACAGGATCCCACTGCGTCGATGTGTAGAAGGAGAGACCAGAGTGGTGGAAACTGGGGCGCGACACCCAACCTAGCATAATTCCGATTAAAATAATAACGACTACAGCGATACAGGCGATGACTAACGTGAAGTGGCGGAAAACCCAGTCCGTTTGCGTAGAAGTAAGGATACGACGGCGCGGCGCGGACGCTTTCTGATTTGCGGGATTGTTAGGAGCGGTTGTCATTTTTACTCAGCGGCGAGTGTTAGGCTCAAAGTCTCCCCTGAGCCTAACACTCGCCATTTTAGAATTAGTGAACGGAAGTTCCGGGAATGCTCTTCAAGATAGCCTTGTTGAC
This sequence comes from uncultured Chthonomonas sp., assembly GCA_903821495.1. Lineage (GTDB taxonomy): Bacteria > Armatimonadota > Chthonomonadetes > Chthonomonadales > Chthonomonadaceae > CAIJLM01. The sequence continues at coordinate 4,008 of CAIJLM010000239.1, forward strand.
AGCGACTAAGTTTTTAGGCAACGGGGCGTAGCCAAGCGTCTTCGCAAACTCCTGCTGATTTTTCTCTAACGCCCAATCCCAAAGTTTCGTAATGTTACCATTATTCGCGTGAGGGGCGTTGTAGATAAGAATGAACGTCAGGCTGGAAATCGAATAGCTGTTCTTGCCGGGCGCATCCACAATCGGAGTCTTTATGTTTTTCTTCAGCTCGTTGGTAGCGCCGTTAATCGCATTGGTTACTGTATCAACAGACGCGGTGATAAATGCACCGCTTCTGTTTTTGAGCGAGGCATACGGGATATTCTGCTTCATCGCATACGCCAACTCAATGTAGCCGATACTACCGGGTGTTCGTTGTATAACGCCCGAAACGCCCTGATTGCCGTTACCGCCTAACCCAGTGGGCCAATTAACTGATTTGCCTGCGCCGGGTCCTGCCGCCCACTCCGCGCTGACCTTCTTGAGGTAGCTCGTAAAAATATA
>CAIJLM010000240.1 GCA_903821495.1 uncultured Chthonomonas sp.
ACATCCTCACTTTAGCCAGTCCAGAATACGAAGACCTCTTTGGAGACACCCCACCTATTAGCGTTATGATAGCATTGACGGGCAATTACTCAAAGTTTTTAACAGACCCCTCTTTGCGGCTCTACATAAAAGGCGCGGAAAAAATCTTGCATATACCCGGTGGGAAACCTTCTGGCGCATTAGGGCGAACGTTGGGAACCGCACTTTATAGTTTTTGGAGAAGACACCCAGAACTTAACCTAAAACCTACTCGCAGGGAGTTAATCGAACACCTCACGATGGAGGGGAAGCCCTTCCTAGATTACTTGTACAGTAGTGATAAGTACGAACCCGGTAGGGCGATAAAGTATTGGTATCAGGCGGTTGAATGGCTCCGAAAAACAAACATAATTGACGAAAATTCACAGGAGTTAAGGCTTGACGAACGGGACATTACAGGGGGTAGACCTCCTAAAGGTTGGAAAGAAGAGTGGCTTTCGGGGCAGGCTGATTTTTTGCCGTCAACCGATATTCGCGAATACCTTGAGCAAATAGCAAAGTCTAAACCTAAACTAAAGAAACAGGTGAAGGGACGCTCTAAGGCGATGGCAAAATCTCAAGAATACTCCGAATTATGAGCGCACAAAACTGCGACCTTTCTGCACAAAACTGCGACCTTTCTGCACAAAACTGCGACTTCCTTATCTCAAAATTTCCTCCAAATACAATAACAATACCCCGTGTCGCCACCCTTGACAGGGTGGGCGCACGAATAGTATCTTTCCGGTAAGCCCCCGCGAATGGCGGTAGGCGGAAAGGATACTCCGATATGAGCGAGAACGACCAACCTAAAGCGAACCTAGTTTACCTGCATAGCCTCCTTGACACTCTTGAAGCGGATGTTAAGGCGCGACACGAGGCAAAGGAAGCGGGAAAAGCGCTTGGACCAACTACAGGGCTTCCAAAGATTGACGCGACGCTAGGGGGTTCTCTTGCGTCTGGACTCCATATCCTGCACGGGCAGGCGGGAACAGGAAAGAGCGCTCTCGCCTTGCAGATAGCCGCCTCCTGCGGATGTCCGTGTTTGTTCCTTACTGCGGAGATGTCTACCCTCGAATGTTTCCGTCGTATCGTCTGCCGAACTACCCGAACCTTCGCAAGCCACTTTAAGAGCGGAGAGATGCACCCTTCCAAAGCGCGGGAGTTAGCCACCCGTACAATCAAAACCGTTCCCTATCTTGCGTTTGTGGACGCTTCCACAGCCCCCGCGAATATGCCCGATGTGATGCGGTTCGCGCAGGATGTACGCAAGCATGGAGACGGAAACCAACATTTGCTTATTGTCGTGGACTCCGTTCATTCTTGGGTGAGAGGTTGGGCGGGAAACCTTGAGGAGTACGAGGCTCTCAACGAGGGATTGAAACTCTTGCGCCAACTCTCCCAGACTCTCGATGCCGCAGTTTTGGGGATAGCGGAACGAAACCGTGCAAGTAAGACGGGAGGTCTCAGCGCGTCCGCAGGTAGCAGGATGTTTGAGTACTCAGCGGAAACCGTTCTTGACCTTGATTACAAGAACGACGAAAGGAAAGAAGCGGATGCTACAGGCGACAAGCAACTCAAGTTGACGTTCTCCAAAAACAGGCACGGCAAGACGGGATACGCTCATATCACCTTTAATGTTGACTTTCAGTCCTTCACGGAGGCGAACTGATGAAACTTGCCGACCTCTACGACTTCGACCCGCAAGCGAACAGGGAGGAGAGCCGAAAGCGGCGCTTCTGGTGTCCGCTTCCCGCTTGCGCCGGAAAGCCTCAAGACAAGAACCACCGAACCCTTATCGTGTTTCCAGAGGGGAATTACTACTGCCAACGATGCAAAGAGGCGGGACTGCTTGACGACTTCAAGACGGAGCGCCCTAAAATGCCTCCCAAAGAGTACACTCTCGCGAAAGTCAGACGGATAGTCGGCTCCATCCCGCAACCAAAAGCGGAGGAGGAGACACCGGAGGAACGTGCAAAGTGGCGGGAGAAGATACGCGACCTAAAGCCCCTGAGAGACACGGAGGGAGCGCGGTATCTTGCGGGGCGCGGTATTCCGGTAGAGGTCGCCCATGCCTCCGGCGTTCGCTTTGGAAGCCCTTACGGGCGACCCGCCGTCGTGTTTCCTATTCGAGACACGGGCGATAAACTCGTCGGCTTCAATTCGAGAAACATAGTCGGCAATCGCAAGATGAGCGGGGGTAAAATAGGGGCGGGCGTGTTCTCCGCTAAATGCCCTGTCTATACGGCGATAGGGGGCGTTGTAATCCTCACGGAAGCCCCTATAGACGCTCTTTCCCTTGCGACCTGCGGGTATCCTGCGTTCGCGCTTTGCGGACTGTCTGACCGCGACCTGCTAGACGCTATTCACCCCCGCGCTACTGTCTGGCTTGGTTTCGATGCCGACACCGCAGGGAATGAGGCTTGCGACAAGTGGGCGGCGGAACTGAAACACTACGGGCGCGTATCGAAGCGGCTCTCTCCTCCCGATGGTTTCAAGGACTGGAACGAAGCGCTTACGAAGATGGAGCGAGAAGCCCTTCGGGAGTTCCTACAAGAGCGGATAGCGCTCCCAGCGCGGGAAGATACTTCGCAGGATGATGAAGACATCTTCGGGAACGATGCTGAATTGAGGGAGTATTTGAAGGTGCAGGAGGCGCTTAAAGCAGAAGAGGGCGGTATTGATGTAGAATACTGAGAGGAGGGGTGATAACACTATGGCGAGACCGACAAAGTATAGCGAAGAGATGGAGAAGAAGGGAGGCGTTAAATGCGTAGAGCGGAGACTGACCAGCAAAGAGCGGCGTTTCTAGCGTGGTACGAAGCGGGTAGAAATTCCTGCCGAATAGCGCCGAATGTTGCCGTTCCTGAGCGCACTTTGAGGTTATGGGCGACAAAATACGATTGGCAGGGCAGAGCGGATAAACTAGACCGGGAAGTCGTAGCGCGGGAGAACGCGAAAGCCGAGTCGGAGGTGGTGGCGCGTATCGTCAAGATGAGGAAGCGTCAGAGGGATTTAGGAGAGGCGCTGGTCACATTGGGAGGGAACTACCTCGCTAAGAATAGCGAAATCGCTATTAGAGATATTAAGGACGCGGTTCTCGCTATCGAAAAAGGGTTCGCGCTTCTCCATAAAGTGGATGCCCTCCCTGATTGGGTTTTTGAGGTGATGGAGATGAGCGAGGAGGCTCTGCTACAGTAGTACAAAGACCTCTGCCGAGAGATGGAGGAGGCTGGCGATTTTGAGGAAACGGCTGTCAAGACACTTTTGAATAACTTATGAGAATAACCATTCTCGAAATTTATAGAGGCAAGGGCGAAGCGTTTTTGGCTGGTCTCAAATCCCTTGTGGCTGTAAAATGAAGGAATCGTTGTCCTAGCCTACAGCCCGTACAGCGCCGCCACCCGCGCATCTATTTCCGCTTCCCACGCTTCGCAACCTACCCCCTTCGCTGTAGCGTCCAGTCTACGAGGTCGCGCCCTTCTAGTCCGATACTCCGGTTCCCATCTCGAATGTACACCTTAGTTTCATTGTCGCTCTTGCCCTTGTAGTAGGTCACTTCCAACGGCGGCGTAATGTCTACCTTACAGACAACACCTTCCGGCAGAGTGTCAAAACTGATACGAACGTAGCCGAGGGGATTCGGGGAGAGGTTCGATTCGATGAGTTGGCGCAGTTTCTGCTCGAAGCCGTCTTCGTTGCGCCTGTTGACAAACGGCAGGTCGAGTTCTATACCCGTCACTACACCCGCGTCCGCCACACCGATAAGTATTATGCCGCCGCTCGTATTCAGGAACGCCGCCACCTCGCGTAAGACGCTCTCAACGCTCTTGCTGGAGGCGTTGCCGTGGATGTCCACAGCGAGGTGGCGCTTGAAGTCTAGTTTGCGCCCTTCGCCCTCTGAAATAATCGTATACACGGGATGCGAATGCCAGTAGCCGGGCGGCTTTTCGAGGATGAGTTTGGCGCGTTCAAGATAGTCCGCGTACTTCGTCTCGACCTCCGCCCATAAGCCTTGCGCCTTTGCAAGCAGGGCGTAGCGACGGCAGAACCATATCTCGATTTCGCGAATGTCGTTTTCGTCTAGCCCGTAGAGTTGATAGACAAGAGCGTCAATCTCTTTTTGCTCGTGCTGGTAGTAGGAGTAGCGCGGTTCCGCTTTCTGCTTTTCGATGATGGCGGAGACGAGTTCTTGTAAGATTGTTTGGTTTTCTTCCGAAGTTACGACTAAAGGAAACTCAAGAAGCGCATCGCCCTCCGCTTGAACAGTGTGGCACAGGTAGTTTTTGGTTATAAAGCGTGTAGCGAGGGAATTTAGTATCGCAAGCATGAGGAGGCTATTCACTCCTTGTGCAAAAAGCCCATCACTTTTTGAATCAAAAACTGCTTCGCAACCTAAGCGGAAAGTCGGAGCGTAAATCCCTGTACGAGAGAAAGTTAATCCAGTACGAAAGTAAAACTGACTATTTTGGAATCGTGAGGCTATGCTCTTCTCATCGCTAGGTTTTATTTTCTCTTGTTCGCCCTTACGCCGCTTTACATCTGCAAGCGTAGCCGTCCGAAGGCGATGAACCGCGTCTTTAGACCAGTTTAAGAAGTAGCCTGTCGGCACGTAGTAGTTAGGCAACCACCCGCCTTCGGCATCGCTCTCCCCGCCTTTATCGTAAGGGACAAAATGCCTGCCTCCATGCGTCGTGGGGTCTACTCCATTCTTCTTTTCGTCCTCCGTAAGTGCGACTATTTCGGGTTCCGTAAGTAGTTTTGTTTCGTCTAGCAGGTCGTAACTGCCGCGCACCCCTGCCCGTTTGCGTAGGTAGTAGGGGTTATCTCCTGTTTGCAAACCGACTTTCACGTCCGCAACGGATTCGAGTTTTACAAAGCGCGAGTCGCTCATCAGTTCGTACAGTTTCGGCGAAGCAATAAAGAAAGACAGGTTCTCATACGTTCCGATGAGGCTCTGCTTGTAGGTGTAACGGGCGTACTGCGGGGTCTGCACATCTATCCCGCGCGCCGCCATGATACGTAGGTTGTTCTCCAGCGTATGCCAGTCTCTGTCTTCAATGCCCCCCAAGTCTCCCGCGATAATTTCAGCCTTCTCATCGGGTTTGGCTTTCGTGAGGGTGACTATTCCCGTGTTCACCGTCGCCTTGAAAACCCAGCTAGGAAGGTCAATCACATGGTGAACGGTGGTCTGCTCCAAGAGTCGCTTGCGGAGGGGGCGGTGGCTTTTGATAGTGCGCCATGTATCGCTGACGATAAAGCAGAACTGCCCGCCGTCGCAAAGGAGTTCCAGCGCCCGCGCCATGAATAGCCCGTAGGTATCCTTGCTTTGCGCTCCCTCCTTTTTGGGAAAGTAGCGGTCTCTAAGTGCGTCGGAAACCTTGAGACCGTAGGGCGGATTCGCTATGACGATATGGAAACCACCCGGCACGTTCGCCTCCGCCAACTCCCGCCCGAAGTTCGTGGCTCTGCTTAGAGTGACATCGGCGGCGGTTGGCTTGAAAACTTCGGCGAACTGTACGCGCCACTCGAAGGAGTCTTCGGGCAGGGCGCTCTCTTGCAGGGCGGCGATGAGGGTGTTTTGCTCCGCAAGAATCTCCCGCTTTAGCGCGTCCTTCTTGTGGCTCACCTCGCGGAAGAACTTGGCTTTCTTGACTTGAAGAGCGTCCGCGTTATCTATCAAGGAGTCCAGAAACAGCGTGCTGATATTTTGGGGCGCTGGCGCGGAGAGGCTATCCCCGTACTCAATTTTGAAGTCGAGGTTGGGCAGGGGCGGGAGTTTATCCAAAGACTCTTCTTCGCGATAGTCAACTATGAGCGACAGCCAGAGGCGTAGCATGGCGGTATTGACGGCGAACCTGTCTAAATCCACCCCGTAGAGGTTGTTTGAGATAATATCGAGTTTGCGCTCGTAGTCGTTGCGGTGTTGCGCGTTGTGGGAGCGCGTGTCGAGAAGGCGGGTCAGCAAGAAGAGTTCCTGCATCATGCCTAGCAAATACGCGCCGGAGCCACAGGCGGGGTCTACCGCCTTGAGTTTCGTGAGCCTCGCCAAGAGCCTCTTCGCCTCCGATAGCGAGACGGCGGTATCGTCCTGCAAATCTACCAATCGGGCGAGTCGTTCTTGCGAAATGTTCTCTCCCGCTTTGTCCGAAGGCGTTTGCGCCAAGTATCCCTTGAGGGCTTCGCGACACATGAAACTGACGATAGGGCGCGGCGTATAGAACGCGCCTTTCGTTTCGCGCTCGTTCATCAGCCGCTCAAAGACCTTGCCCAACATTTCGGGGTCTACTGCGACTTCGACATCTAGCGGCGTGGATTCGTGTACGGTGAAGTTATAGGGGGCGAAGAGTTCAAACAGAATTTTTTGAAAGACGGAGTTGGGAATTTTGACTGCGCCGTGTTCATCTAAATTGCCTTCTATCATCTCAAACAGTCCGCCATTTAAGAAAGGAACCTCTCCGCGCTTCTTTTTCAACTCCTCTAAATCATGGACTGCGCGTATATCTTGAACTGTGCCTAAGCCAAAGAAGAAGACGTAGAATAGCCTATCATGGTAAAAGTTCTCTTGGTTTTCCTCCGCTTTTTTGAACAGGGCGGGTAGGTAGTCCTTTTTTCCCTCAAACGTAAGCCAGCCTTTTTTCGAGAGGAATTGAATGAACATTAGACGGTTGAAGAGGCGTTGGGTGAAGAGATTCCAGTCCGTTTTTAGGGCAGGGTTTTCTTGCACTATAGCATCCTGCGCCCCTTTGAATATCGCCTGATACTCTTTGAAGAACCGCTCTGTCACGGCTTCCACGTCGAACGCTTCCGCCCAATCCTTGAGCCATTTCGGAGCGTCGGACGGATTTTCAGGGTATTTGAGGGCGCGTAGGTTGTGCTGACAAAGCGTGTGGAGGGCGGTGTCTCCATGTTCCCACCCGAAGAGGCTCAAGGTGGCTTTGGTGTGGCTTTTGCCTTCAAAACGGGCGAACGTGAAGTCCTTAAAGTTTGGAGTGCAGATAAAGAGCAGGTTAGGGGCAGACCACGCTGGAAGGTTCGCAGGGCGGTTCCTGCGCGTGTCGGAAAGCCCGCGCAGAATCTTTCGCAGGGCGGAGCGGTACACTCTATCCCCTTGAAATTTGACCAGAAAGATACCCCAGGGCTGTCCCTCCTCGAAGTTCGCTAGTTGGGTAATGCGCCCTACGTGTTCGCCTGTATCCCCCAACTCATCGGGGTAGAAGTCGAAGAAGTCGGGTTCGTCAGGCAGATTCCACCCTAATTCTTCGCGCAGGAAGTCGAAAAGCCCCTGCTCTCCCTCAATCTGATTGATTCTATCCGGTGTTATCGCCACTTTTAACAGACCTCCATCCAACAAACGAGTATCGCCTTTTTGCCTGCAAGGGCTTGCATATCGCGAAGGTGTCGCCGCACCATTTTAGCATAAATCTCCGTTTGAGCGGTCTTCAAGTCTTCGGGGCTGGCTTGCGTTGCGCGGGGGGTATCGTAGGCGCACCTGACCCACTCCGCAACCGCCGCCACGCCCTCCACGATGTCCCCTGTAGCCTCGTGGCGGAAATACCAGCGTAGTTCCCCTCCCTGCGCCCCTTCTTTCGCGCCCGGATAGCGGTAGGCGCAGAAGATGCCCTTCGGCTTGCCCTCCGTCGCTCGCTTGCCCGAAAAGACGCGGCGCGGGTAGTTTTCCAGTTCGGCGTAGAGTTGCGGATGTTCCTTCTCGATGCGTTGGAGTTCCAATTCCAGAGCCTCCGCTACGCTCTCCTTCTGCTCGTACTGCTCATTGAAGAGCTTCATCACGGCTTCGGGGTCGTCGGGGGTAAGGATAGGAGCCTCGATGCCCAGCGTCGCATTGATTTTGAGGATTTTACCAGAGACGCGCTTGAGGAGGTTTAGAAGGTCTTCCAACTCCTGCGGGGGCAGGAAGTTGTATATCCAGACCTTAGCGTGATGCACGGGCTTGGAGAGGTCGAGGCGCCTGTCTACGCGCCCCACTCTCTGCATGAGGCGAACGGGGTTCCAGTGAACATCGTAGTTTATGAGGATATTCGCGTCTTGCAGGTTCAAGCCCTCCGAAAGCACGTCGGTACTGACAAGTATCTCTATGGGGTCTTGCAGGTAGCGCGGGAGTTCCTCCGGCGAACAGTTGTAGTAGGGCGCAAACCGCTTGATAACCCGCTCCCTGTCTATCTTGCGCCCGCTGTCTAACTCTTCGATATTCGCGGCGGGAAGTTCTCTTTTCAACTCTCGGAACAGGTAACGCGCCGTATCTCGAAACTCGGTGAAGATAACCATTTTCCTGCCCGCCAACTCCGGCGAAGCGAGGCGGCTCTTGAGTTGCGAGAGTTTGTCATCAGTGGCGGGGGCAAGGCGGTCATGCACTTTCGAGAGGATGCTAACGAGTTGCGTCATGTCGTCTAAGGTTGTCGCTACAATCGCTTTCAGGTTGTACTCTTCTGGATTGAGGGCGGCGGGCAGTTCGCGAAGGTCGTTCTCCTCTTCGTCTTCCCCTGCTTCGCTATCTCGGTTACGCTCCATCTTGTGCAGTAGCGCCTGATTCCAGAGGTCAATACGCTTATGCTTCCATGCGTCCCAACTTTCGGGGTCGTTCACTTCCACGAATTTCCCCATCTTGATAAGGAGGTCTTC
>CAIJLM010000241.1 GCA_903821495.1 uncultured Chthonomonas sp.
GCGTGGGGGTATAACAGCGAAGGCGAATTGGGAGATGGAACCAACATCAATAAGAACACGCCGATTCAGATATCCGCTCTCTCTGGCATCGCGCAAGTAGCGGTCGGGCTTTGGCACTGTTTCGCCATAAAATCGGATGGAACGGTGTGGGCGTGGGGGTATAACTTTTACGGGCAACACGGAGACGGAACAACCAAAAACAGAAACCTCCCAGCTCAAATATCCAACCTCACTGGGGCGGTTCAGTTAGCCGCAACGGGTTCACACTCCCTCGCATTAAAGTCGGACGGAACCATAATGGCGTGGGGATACAACGCTTATGGTCAACTTGGCGATGGAACCTATCAAAACAAGACCTCTCCGGTTCAGGTATCAGGTATCTCCGGGGTTAGCCAACTGTCGGCGGGAGGAGACCAGTATAGAGGTCACTCTCTCGCCTTAAAATCCGATGGAACTGTGTGGGCTTGGGGGGCGGGCGACTATGGACAGCTCGGAGATGGAACAAAGGAGAACAGGAAAACTCCGGTTCAGGCGTTAGGCTTGAGAAAAACGACTCAAATAGCGGGGGGCTGGTTGCATAGCCTCGCCATAGGAACCGTTAAGGTTCTGAACACGCGGGTAGTCGTATCGAACCTCACGCTGGTCTACGGTCAAGTCATTCTCGTCGCAACCCTCAAAGACAGCGACGGCAAAACTGTCGCCAACCGACCTCTCGCCTTCACCCTCAATGGTAACGAGGTAGGAAAAGCGAATACGAACGCGACGGGGAGAGCGAACCTCCTTGTCGAGAACTCGCTCGACTACACGGTAGGCTCCTATCCCTTCTCAATCTCCTCCGCAGAAGACGCTTACTACAAACCCTCCAGCGGCTCCGCAACCCTTACTGTTAAGAAGGCGGATACTGTAACTACCGTCGCTTCGTTCACAGGAAGTCCCGGTGAAACCAAGTATCTTACCGCCTCCCTCACGCGAAAAACCAACAATACCTTCGTCGCTAACCAAACCCTCGCCTTCAAATTGGACGGTATCGCGATAGGAACCGCAACCACAGATGGAAACGGAGTCGCTGGTATCGCCTACACTTTTGACGACGTAACCGCAGGAAGCCGCGCGTTCGCCGCGAAGTTCGCCGGAGATGCCAATCAGGGCGGCTCTAGCGGTACAGGAACCATCACGATGACCCCGACGGCTACAACCATAGTCGCGAATAGCGTTGCCGGTAGGATTGGTCAGACGGTGAACTTCGTAGCCACGTTAACGCGCAACACCGACAAAGCGGGAGTCTACGGCAGAACGGTCGTCTTCAAACTCGCAGGAAATCAGGCGGGAACCGCCATAACAGATGCCTCCGGAGTCGCTACCTTCGCCTACAAAATAGACGAGAGCATTCCCGTCGGAAACGTCATACTGTCGGCTGAGTTTACGCAAGATAGCCTCTACTTAGCCTCCGCCAACGTGAAGAAGCGAAGCCTGACTATCTTTAAAGCCAATACGAAGTTAGCGGCTCATAGCGTTGCTGGAAAGCCGGGGGCGCTGGTCGCTCTCTCCGCCATCCTCACCCGCACAACGGATAAGTCTACTCTGGCGGGCAAGGCAGTGCATTTCCAAATAGAGGGCGTGGATATTGGGACAGCCACGACAGACGCAAACGGCATTGCGAACCAGAGTTACACGATACCAGCGACCTTAGCCGCAGGGAAGTACACGATAACTCTTATCTTTGATGAAGACGCTTTCTATCTCGGCTATAGCGCAAGCAAAGCCAGCCTCGTCGTAAAATAAGCCCGCAAAGCCAGATTATTGGCTTCACTCAATGTGTGACAAAAAACAGAGGCTTATCCGTTATGGGCAAGCCTCCGTTTGTGTTTCCCCCTCGTATTCAGCACGGTAAAAATACGGGAATTGCAACCAGAAGCACCTCTAGCGACAAAATTAGCGCCCAATTTCGCAAATAGTGGTGAATAATGAAACTGTAGTTAAGTTTGGTAGAGAAAAAAGTAAAAATCAACCTCGGCTTCCACACCTAAAAATACGATAATAACTCGGAAGTATCCAACCAATTGGAGAATCAAATGCAAAACCACGTTAAAGGCGGGGCTATATCCCCCGTGTCGCGACTCTTCGCATTACTCTTCGCAGTAACGCTCTCTCTCTGCTTCGCGCAAGTCCGCACACTAGGACAGATAGGCGCTCCTCACCTCTGGGGCGTAAACGTCTCTGGGCAACTTGGAGACGGAACCCTCATAGAGCGGGATAGCCCCATAACGCTCGCCAGACGACCCGCCGCTGTTATTCAAATCTCTGCAGGAGACAAGCACACCCTCGCCCTAACCGCGACGGGACGCGTCTACTCGTGGGGCGACAACCTCTACGGGCAACTGGGAGATGGAACCACTACCGACCATAATACCCCCATCGTAGTTCCCGGTCTCACCCATGTCGTTCAGGTCGCCGCCTGCTCTGGCTACTCGCTCGCGCTGAAGTCAGATGGAACCGTATGGGGTTGGGGCTTCAACTACTACGGACAACTTGGCGACGGCACAAGCGTCAGTAGGCTTATTCCTACTGTCTCCCCTTCTCTCCGAGGGATTGTACAGGTTGCGAGCAATCAGGGAACTACTGTCGCGCTCAAATCGGATGGAACCGTCTACTCATGGGGCTTCAACTACTACGGCATGGTTGGAGATGGAACCACTACGAACCGCCTCTCCCCCACCGCGCTTCCCGCTTTCGACCATGTAGTTCAAGTCTCGGAGGGCGGCTACTTTGCAATGGCGCTCAAGAGCGATGGAACCGTATGGGCGTGGGGTAGAAACAACGCAGGGCAAATCGGCGATGGAACCACCGCCGACCGCCATGCCCCCGTCGTGGTTCCTGCGGTTGCCGGTATTACGCAAATATCGGCGGGGCAAGAGTACGCCCTCGCCATACAGGGCGATGGAAGCGTAATGGCATGGGGGCAGAACTTCGCGGGACAGCTCGGCGATGGAACGACTACCGCAAGGTTGTCTCCCGTTCCTATTCCCGGTCTCGCCAATATAACGCAAGTTAGCGCCGGCAACTTAGATTCTATGGCGCTCCAAAGCGATGGAACGGTTCTTACGTGGGGCGCGAACTTTACTGGCGTACTGGGCGATGGAACCACTACGAGCCGTAATATACCGGGTGTTGTTCCGGGATTGACCAATCAGAACGCTATCTCTATGGGTTGGTTCCATGCCGCATCGGTGCAAGCCGAGCGACAACCTACCGTCCTGACTACCCCCAACTTCGCCATTAACTACGCCCAAGCGTTCAATATGAAAGCGCTTCTCCGCAATGCGCGAACAGGAGCGCCTATCGCAGGGAAATCCATCACCTACTTCATAGACGGAACCGTTGCGGCGGTGGCTACCACCGATGCGGCAGGTAGAATCACAGTCCCCCACCCCGCGTCCTCTACTGTCTTAGTAGGCGTTCACGCCATCACTGCTAAGTTCTATGGCGACGCGAGTTTTATAGAATCGGGCGGAACGGCGACGCTAACCATCAACAAAGCGGATACGCGCTTAAGAATGAATAACTTCGCGGGCGCAGTTGGAACGACGCGAAACCTCACCGCAACGCTACGACGAGTCACCGACTCCGCGCTACTGAGTTTCAAAGAGGTAGTCTTCTATCTCGAAGGCTCGCCGATTGGGAGCGCGATTACCGATGGAACAGGGCGAGCGGTTCTCCCTTACCTTATCACGGATGCCTTCGGGTTTGGCGCGAAGACCTTGATTGCGAAGTTCTATGGCGACAGCGCCCACAACGAATCTAGCGCCACATCCACCCTAACTATCAACCAAGCGCCTACCCGCCTGCGCCTATACTCTGCGTCAGGGCGTATCGGTAGTAACGTTCTCCTCAGAGCGAAACTGAGCAGAACCACGGACGGCGCATTTCTTTCGGGCGAGACCGTGCGCTTCGAGGTAGATGGAGTCGCCGTTGGTAGCGGCGTCACCGATGCCGGGGGCGTTGCGATACTTCTCTACACGCCTCCCATAGGCTCCACGACAGGGGTTCATACAGTCTCCGTCTTCTTCGATGGAGATACAGACTACCTGAGTTGCACTGCAAGCGGGGCGGTTCTGACGGTGCGCCCGTAACCCATTACGCTCCGCCCTATCCAAAAAACACGCCCTCCTGACAGTCAGGAGGGCGTGTCTCTATCTGAAACTTTAGGCTAAGGCGGCGTACCGTAAAGTTCGCGCCGCTATATCCAGCGTCGCCGCCTTGCAACTACGAGAGTGACAGCGGCGATAGAGGCGATAAGAACCAGCATCGCCCAGAAAGCCACCTGTCCAAGTTGATAGACGGGGCTTTCAACCAGACAACTAGAGATACCGATAATCACCGTCGCAGGTAGTAGAGTCACCGAAACCAGAGTCAGCGCCTTCATGGCTTCATTCGTTCTCAGCGCCGTCTGAGTAGTGAAGATGTCGAACGAGCCTATAAGCAGTTCACGGGCGTTCTCTACCGCTTCAATAGCGCGTTCAAGGCGGTCTTGGAGCAGAGTGAAGTGGGCGGCGGAGTCGGACTTCGCAATCAGATGAAAGTCGCGCCGCGCCATCGCCGAATAGACCTCCCGATGAGGCGTAAGCGTGCGCCGCACAAACGCGACTCGGTAGCGAAGTTTCGCGAGGTCGGCGAGCAGGTCGCGGGCATTGGAAGGGCGTAGCGCCTGCGCGTCAATTTTATCCACCTCGTGATCTAGCGCCTCAATCAGGCGGAAGTAGCTAGTGATATGCCAGTCGAGTAGCGTCGTCATAAAGGCGGGCGCGTCCAACTGCCCTAGGTTGCTGTCGCCCTTAACGCGCTGGTCGAAGCTCTGTAGAAACTCAACAGGTTGACGATGTACCGTCAGCACGAAGTTAGAGCCAAACACAAAGTCCAACTCCACCAGTTTATAGTTCCCATCCACCTCTTGGATGGTATTGATGTTGAGTTGAGAGTACGAGTCGTAGTTATCCAGGCGGGGGCGGTATTCGGTTTGCAGGAGCGTATAGACAGATTCGCGGGTGAGAGAGAGAAGCGACGCGAGTTGGCGTAACTCTTTCTCCTCCGGCTCTCCCACATCCACCCAAAGCAGTTGTTGGTTGTGCAGTTCTGTCACAATAAAGGCGTTGAGAGTGACCTCTTTGTCCGTCCCCGTCGCGTCATAGAGAAAAGCGCGCATTAAATTCACCTCTTTCAGCGAAAAAATCGTAATCCGCTATTCGAGACGGCTTTGAGGGCGAAAAGGTTCCTCTACTGCCCATTTTGCACGAGCGGAATGAAACCATTTCAATCCGCTAACGTCTTGTCTATAGAGCGTGTCCTTATGATGCTCACTAAAATCTCAGAACTGAAGGCGACAGACTATCAAAAAAACGAACACACTGCCGGCTCCAATGGCGAAGCAAGAGCCTGCACACTCTGTCGACCAGCCAAAAGTGAAGGGCGGACTACGGGCGCTCGGACATGAGTTCCTGACTCGCTTCAATAACAACGAGTGCGCGACGCGGGCGCAAGCGTTGGCGTTCGGCGGCATACTGTCTCTGGTTCCTCTGCTCCTCTGCGCCCTCGCCATCCTAAGTTTCCTGATTCGCGCCCCGCAACAGGCGGCGGACTATGTGCAGAGTATCGTAAAACAGATGCTTCCCGGAAAGGCGGCGGGGCTTGCGGCGGACGAATTTGTACGGCAAACCCATATCGTCGAAACGGCTCAGACGCTTATGCAGGGCAGATGGTGGACAGTCATACTTGGAGGCGGTTCGCTGTTTTGGGGAACGCTCTCGCTGGTGGTTAGCGCCACGACCCCCATGAACGCGGCTTGGGAGGTGAAGGAGACGCGCAGTTTCATAAAACTCCGCCTTGTCTGTTTGGGAGTCCTGTTGGTAGTCGCGCTTCTGTTCGTACTCTCCCTCCTTCCCTCCTTCGCCCCTACTTTCCTGAGAAACCTACACATACCCGGACTGAACTTCCCAACGCCAACGCCTTTTTGGATGGAAACCCTACTCGAACTGGTCGCTTGGGGCATAAATATCGGTATCTTCGTACTGCTCTACAAGTTCCTGCCAAACGCCTTCGTATCGTGGCGGGCGGCGCTGTTTGGGGGGGTAATCACGGGCTTCCTTTGGGAACTTTTCAAGAAGGGATTCGCGAACTACCTATCGCAATTCGACAACTTCAACAAGGTATATGGCGCTTTGGGAGGAATTTTCCTACTTATAACGTGGATTTACTACTCATGCCTCATCTTGCTAGTTGGGGCTATACTCTGCAAGATGTACTACGAGCGGCGCGAAGAGGGCGGGGTGGCGAAGCAGGAGAGCGTTCCTGATGTAGACACACCAGTTTAACGAGAGAATCGTTGAGAGCGGATAGGGCTTAATTCAGGCAAAATTAGCGATGGCAAACCAGTCTACTCTGCCTCTAATGCGCGTGTGTATGGGTATGTCCGCGTTCCAGCGAACAGTAGAGGCTCGTATTAGCGCACTCGTCGCACTCCGTTTCGATAGTGGAGTGAGTCACCGCGAATTCGTGCGCCAGTAGCTCCTTTACCTCGCGAACCACCCGCTTCGTCTGCGCCGCGTACCCCTCTTCCACCCTCAGATGACATGACAGAGCGTGCATACCGTCCGAAATTGTCCATACGTGGAGGTCGTGAATATCCTGCACGCCCTGTATTGTGCGGAGGGCGGCTATCATTACATCTACGTCCAGCCCTTTGGGCGCTCCTTCCAGCAGAATATGGGTGGCTTCACGGAGTATTCCCCAAGATGAGCGAACGATGTAGATACCTATAAGTATAGCGATAATAGGGTCGGCGGGAAGCCACCCCGTCTTGTAGATAATAACGCCCGCTACAATCACCCCGATAGAGAAGAGCGCGTCTCCTATCATGTGAACGTAGGCGCTACGGATATTGATGTCGTGGTGAGAACCTCGATGAAGCCAGTAGGCGACGAGTAGGTTCACCACAACGGCGAGGCTCGCCACCATTATTATAGGTAGGCTCTGGATGGGTTCGGGGGTGATGAGGCGCGTTATAGCCTCGTAGATAATATATCCGCTAGAGAGTAGAAGCGTTAGCGAGTTGAAGAGGGCGATAAGAATACTGACGCGCTGTTGCCCGAATGTGTTGCGTGGGCTAGCGGGTTTGAGGGCGGCGCGAATGCCGTACCACGAGAGTATGAGGGCGAAGCCATCCGTGAAGTTGTGTATGCCGTCCGAGACAAGGGCGAGGCTCTTTGCGTGTAAGCCTACTAAAATCTCAATAAGCGTAAAAGCGAAGGTTATGACGATGGAGAGGCTCAGTTTTGTCGCGCTCAACCCGTGAGCGCTATGATGATGTCCGCAGTCGCGCGCCATATTTTTACCCTCTACGAGATGAAAAGTAACGCCCCAAGCGCTATAAGTACAAGCCCGATAGTAACGCCCTCATACTCTTCCAGCCAGCGTAGGCGTATACGCTCCAAGCCCAAACGCGCCCCTGCAACCAAAAGTAGCATTATCGTAAGCGTCACCGCCGCCATTATCGCGCTAACGCCTAGAATCACGCTCCACGACGACTGCGATGCAGCGAGGTAGATAGAGAGCAAGTCGAGGCAGGGCGAAAGCGTTAATCCGAGCAGTAACGCGCCAATGGTTGTTACAGAGCGGAGGTGGTGTTCGGGATGATGATTATGGCTGTGGTCTTCTCCGACCTCCGCCTCTTGCTGATGAACGTGGGGTTTGTGCATACAACCGTGCCGCCCCCGTAGCCCCTTTACAAGAAACACTGTCCCCATCCCAATAAGAACCAGCGCGGTCAGCGCGTGCGCGAATCGTTCGGGGATTTTATCTAGTCCCCAGACGTACTTGCCCGCCCCCGCGACGATAATCCCCAACGCGATAGTCGAAAGGATATGCCCGGAACCCGCCAATACCGTTATGCGAAGGGTGCGGCGTAGCGTCCAGCGCTGTGATTTGCCGACGAGCGCAAATACAAGCCAATGAGACGGTATGAGCGCGTGGAGCGTGGCGACAAGCAGAGCGCCAAGAAACAGAGAGCCAGCGCTATGGGGTATTACGTGCATAAAATCTCCGCGACGCGTGTCGCTAATCGTCGAGCAGGTCGGAACACAGTACTGTGTCTTCGTGTTCATACGCAGGGGCGCAACAGCACAAGAAAACGAGGTCTTGGGTTCCGATATTGCGAATCTGATGGCGCAGTCCCGGCGGAATAGCGATTCCATCGCCGGGATAGACCTCTCGCGTCTCGTCTTCAATCGCCATCAAGCCCGCGCCCGATAGAAGGTAGTAAATCTCTTCGGTCAGAGGGTGGTAGTGCGCCTGTGTCTGTTGACCGACGGGAAGCGTCGCCTCCGCGAGACTCTGCTTCTGAATAGACGAGTTTCTGTGCGCGAGAATTTCGCGGATAGTCGAGCCGTCTTTCGTGGCGAATGCGGGGGCGGAGTCGCGTTGAATAACCTCTATGGATGACATTAGGGCTGTTTCAGTTTGCTTTGGATTTTCTTAATCACCGCCGCAAGAATAGCAGGCTCCAGATTCCCTCCGCGTACGCTATCGCCCATTCCAATAACTTTGCCCGTTTCGCCATCTACCAGTACAGAGAAGGGCGTTTTAGTAACGCCGTAGCTTGTCGCGAGGCGTGATTTGAACCCTCTTGCATCGTATATCTGGTCCCAGGGTAGTTCGTTCTCTTTTACGAAGTCCTTGAGGGCTTGCGTCTGGTTAATTCTGTCGAGGCTGACGCTCACAATATCGAGACCCCTTGGGTGTAGTTTGCGATACGTTTTAAGTAGCGGGTAGAGGTCTGCAACTGAACTCTGGTCTTCCATCGACCAGAAGTGTAGCAGTACGAATTTGCCCACATAGTCGTCTGGAAAAGCGATAATATCGCCCTTAATGGTATCCGTCTCGAATACCGGAACATCGCCGTCCACCTGTATGTCTTCCGGCAGAACTTTGGGATGGGGCTTTACGCCCGTGCCACGCAGGGTGATTTTCATGCCACGCGGGTCGATGGCGACCACGGTCATCGTCTGCCCGCCTACGCGAAACGGCTTTCCCGCATCGTAAGCCTCATGGAGAGGGTCGAACTTGCCGTCGTTATTACGGTCTACCAAGAACAGAACTTTCGGCTCTTCGTCCCCTTTCTCGTGTTTATAGTCGTCGAAGCGGGCGTTGACGCTCGTATCCAGTAGTTGGATACGATAGGTTTTCATTCCTAGCGTGAGCAGACCGGCGCGGCTATAGTCTCTATTGACGGTAACATCGGTTCCATATACTGAGAAAATAACTTGGCTCGCGACCTTACCGCCCCGCCCCGACACGCTGTATCGCGCCATAAGCGACACGGTAGCGACAAGGCGGTCTTTATCTGTATCAGGAGTTGTTAGTTTGATGGACGGGTCGTCGGTCAAATCGCCATTGTTGTTCACATCCACGAAGAGGCTAGGTCTCGGCGATTTTTCACCAGCATCCAGAACGATAAAGGTCTCGTTCTCTTTCGCGTCGCCCAGTTTGACACTGCCGTAGAGGGGCTTATAGCGATAGTTTGGCTCTTTGAGAATGCCCTTGGGCTTTTCCGTAGAGAGGGTCAGTTTGACAGAGATGGGCGCGTGTACGCCCCCCGTCTCTGAGGTCTCCAGATTGCCAATGAAAACTTGGTCGGCGCGTGTCGCGCCAGCGATTGCCAGTAATCCAAAAGCGCACACTGCGCCTATCCAACGCCTTCTCATATCTTCGCTCCTTCCGCCCTAGCCTGTAAATTCCTACTGTATATAGACGGAACAAATCCGTAAAGGGTGACACGATTTCGCCTGTTTGGCGCTTTTCGATAACGGAATTACTACCGCTCTCTGCAATCCCCTTTCATAGTACCCGTTTTACCGCAAGAATCTGAGCGTTCACACCGATAAGGAAGAGTTCAGGGTTATGGGAATGAACCGCGAAATGGGGATACGAAATGCGATTCTACCGCGAAAAACGCGAAAAGGCGCGAAAAAAATGCACACTGCAACCTGCCCTAGAAGAACGCGCCAAACTTCCCAATCTCAAACCACTAAGACTCCTCTCCTTTGCGAAGGAGAGGTTGGGTGAGGTTATGTGAAGATTCCCGCAACCCTGAACTCTTACCCGTTGACATTTGATACACTATATTGTATAATAGAACCTATTACGGCGAGGTAGCTCAGTTGGCTAGAGCATACGGTTCATACCCGTAGGGTCGGGAGTTCAAATCTCCCCCTCGCTACTATCCCGCTGGTATAGCGGTAAAAGCGGAATAAAAGGGTCAGGAAGCGTTTTCGCTTCCTGACCCTTTTTGCCGATTCTCGCTTCTCATTCAAGAGGATTCGCTTAACCTCGCGTGGAAGTTATCGTATAACCACAACAGACCAACAAGACGCAGAAGACACAAATTGAGAGGGAACTGTATGCACCTACCATCTAAGAACGCTCTGGGCGAGCCTCCTGTAACACTCACAGAAGAGCAGAAATACATCCTCGACACAAAAGGCTGGCTCCTCGTTCCAAGCGTGTTAGCCCCCGCTGAAATTGAGGAGATGCGCGATTTCACCTACCGTCTCCACAGAGACCCACAGTCAATTCCTATTGAAGAGCGCTCTCCCGTAGGGGGTTGTCTGCAACGCTTGATAGACCACCCCGTCATTGTGGGCTTTATGAACGAGTTTGTGGCGCACCACTGGCTCGCAACAGAAGAGGGCTACGGCTTTCGGCTAGAGGGAACCTTCTCCACGATACGCACAAAAGGCGCGAACAACTTTAGCCCGCACGGCGGAAGCGGACTTTTCAACTTTCCCGGAAACTCGCACACCTACAGTTGCTATCCGGGCGCGGCGAACAGCGGTCTCACCCGCGCCGTATGGGAGTTGAATCCGGTACGGGCGGGGGAGGGAGGGACGCTCTTTCTAACGGGAAGCCATAAGGCGGCGTTCAAAGCCCCCGCCTCCGTCAACGACCCTGCCTCTCCGCTGTGGGAGGCGTACAGCTGTCCGGCGGGTTCGCTTCTCTTCTTTACGGAGGCTATCACGCATACGGGGGCGGAGTGGACGAACGACGAGTGGGATAGAGTGGCTATCTTCAACTGCTACAACACCATCAATGCGAAGTGGCACGCGTGGCATCCCCACCCAGAGCTGTACGCCGCCATGCCGCCCTTGCGCCAGAGCCTTGTGCGCTCTGTTCACTGCGAAAACAATCAGGTAGGAGAGCGTCCTAAGTAAACGGCGCTATGAGGCGCTGTTCGCGTTACATCATTTCCACTATACTGTCCAGTATGGCAAGAAACTGGGCTAACCTCTCTTTACCGCAAAGACTAGAGAACGGGATAGTTGGGCGGGAGTCGATGGCGCTATCGGGAAAAGCCGTTCCGATAACTGCGCCTATCCTTTGCAGAAAATCTCGCCTGACCTCTTCATCCGCGAATTTGGGACGCTTACGAAAGGAATCGACCTGGAGCATCACCTTACCGTAAGTGTATATTGCAAATGGTACGTATTTTGTGTCTCCGCGCACCCATACCGGAACGAACGAACCCACCTTCTTTCCGCGCCCCCAATATAAGCGGTCAGCGCTTTTCACCGCCCAGTCGAGTATTTGCCGCGCCACCTCTACCTCCTCAGCAGAGAGGGTCTTGCCAAGCGCATCAAAAAACGACGTTTCATCCCATAGGGCTTCGCTTCCGCCTACGTTTTTGTTGCGTTGCGCGGTTGCAGTGAGACCGACGACTCGTGGAACGAGTAGCCTCCTTCCCTCTCCTTGAAACTGCGAGATAGCGATTCCAAGAACCTCGGAGTTCGACATCTGGGCGTTTAGAAATTCGATAATGCGCTGTAGTTCGGGCGGGATAGTATCGGCGACAAAGACCATACGAATACGTCCAGCGCTCAGGTTAGTTTTGACAGCCATCCAGAAGGCGTCAATATCCTCGTCGCCATCGCGTATGTCCGCTATTCGCTCTTGCGGGTCGACTCCTTGATTTTCGCAATTGGCTTCAAACTGAGCGCGAATCTTCTCAACGGGCCAGTATACAACTGCATTTGCCGCATAGTCGAGCATCTGCCCTACCACTTCACGGCGTATCCTTGTGTCTGTACTTCGCTTAACCTCTACTAAAGTTGGAATACCCTCTTGGTCAAGAAAGAGATGGTCGAGAGACCAGCGCCCCGCTCCATCCTTTTCATCTGGTATCGCCATCTCTCGCGAAACGAGAAGCCATTTGCGCGGGGCTTCGCTATTCATCTGGTCGCCTGCCAGTAGGTTGGGGTATTCCGCGAGTAGGTTCTGCAAGAGCGCTTCGGAGTCGTATGGCGCACTCCGCATCTCTATAAGACCGCCCCCGTCTTGAATAAGAAATACACCGGATGACATTTGCGAATCTCCCTTCGGTTAGTGATGTGAGTATACCGTCGAATGGGGCTTTTAACATAAATAGACTCAAAAAAGGACTCGCACAAGCCCCTTACAAGAAATAAAAGGATAAAGTTATCTTTATATCTTGACAAAATTTGTTTGTTTGAATTATAATCCAAATGGATGTAGCAAAGCGCATCACTTTCTTTAATAGATGAGATAAGGAGACCAGAGATGTCTGAAACTGGTGTCACCACAAATCTGTACGACCGACTGGGCGGAGCCGCCGCTGTCGACCTTGCTGTGAACAATTTTTACCGAAAAGTTCTCGTTGATGACCGTATCAACTACTTTTTTGAGGGCGTGGATATGGAGCGGCAAGCCGCGAAGCAGAAAGCGTTCCTCACCTTCGTATTCGGGGGCCCCAACAACTACACCGGGCTGGACATGAGAAAAGCGCACACGCACCTCGTAGCGAACGGTTTGAACGACTCGCACTTCGACGCGGTTGTCGAAAATTTGGGCGCTACCCTACGCGACTTGGGCGTAGCGGAAGCCGATATTGCGGAGGTCGCCGCACTCGCTGAAACTACTCGTAACGACGTGCTAAACCGCTAAGGGAGACACGTATGCCTACCATTGCCTTTCAGGAGTGTACAGTGGAGTGCGCTCCTGACGAAACGGTACTGGACGCGCTAACTCGGCAGGGATTGGAAATACCCAGTTCCTGCCGAAATGGCGTCTGTCAGACCTGCCTCATGCGTGCGACAGAGGGCAAGCCTCCGCGTACAGCCCAGCAGGGGCTTAAAGAGACTCTTATCGCGCAGGGCTATTTTCTTGCGTGTATGTGCAAGCCTACAGAGAGCCTGACGGCGAGCCTACCGGACGAAGCGGTGGTGCAGAGAGTATCGGCGCGAGTTATCTATAGAGAGTATCTGAACGGGGATATTCTGCGCTTGCGACTACTGCCGTATGGCGCGTTCCACTACCGCGCAGGACAGTTTTTGCAGATACGTCGCCCTGACGGAGTGATACGAAGCTACTCCATAGCCAGCGTCTCAGAGATAGATTCGCTTATTGAACTCCATATTCGCCTACTGCCCAATGGGAGTATGACGACATGGCTTCATAAAGAGGTGCGCGAGGGGGACTGCCTAGAGATTTCTGGGGCGAGCGGGAACTGCTTCTATCTGCCGGGCGCTCCGGCGAGAAATATCCTGTTGGTAGGAACGGGGTCGGGGCTTGCGCCTCTTTGGGGAATTATCCGCTCTGCGCTCCATGAGGGACATCAGGGCGAGATACACCTCTATCATGGAAGCTATAACGTTGCGGGTCTCTATCTGGAGAGCGAACTACACGCATTGGCGGAGCATCACCCCCAATTCCACTACTACCCGTGCGTAGATGAAGGCGAAGGCGCGGCGCATCATTCGGGACGCGCCGATAAAATCGCCCTCGCCCAACACAAAAACCTCTCCGACTGGCAGGTCTACCTCTGCGGACATCCCGAAATGGTTAAGAGCGCGAAGCGTAGCGCCTTTCTTGCGGGAGCCAACCTTACCGACATCTACGCCGACCCATTCGTACTAAGCAAAACGCCGTAGTCATCGCCCCTCTTTCCAACCCCTCGCCGCTCTAGGAGTTCGCGAGAACGCTACGCTTACGACCATACGCGAAGTAGATAACAGCGCCGATAAGGAGCCAAAGCGCCAACTCTTTCCAAGCCAAAAGAGGCAGGGAGCGAATAAGCATGATACACGCGCCCATTCCAAACAGCGGTATCACGGGTCCTAACGGGACGCGAAATCGGCGCGGTCTATTCGCTAGAGTATGGCGCAGTATCAACACGGCGGCGCATATCACTACATACCCCGCAAGAGTAGCTAGCGTCACGAGGTCTGCCAGCATACGCAGGGGCATCCACGTCCCGAATATCGCCACGCCAATCCCCGTCGCTAATACCGCCTTCCAAGGGGTCTGGAAGCGAGGGTGAAAGTCGCAAAAGATACGGTGAGAGAGCAACCCGTCGCGCCCCATCGTCATCAGAATACGCGGAAGCGTCATCACTATCATCAGGAGGACGGAAGTTATCCCCGTCAATGCGCCAACAGAGACTAGAAACTCCGCCCACGGCAAGCCAACCTGCCTGAACGCCGACGATATTGGGGCGCGGAGATTTATCTGGTCGTAGCGCACCATCCCCGTTAATACCAGCGACACCGAAACATAGACCAGCGTGCATATCCCCACAGAGGAGAGCACTCCTATCGGAACATCCCTTTGAGGGTCTTTGCACTCCTCTGCGTAGGCGGATAGCGCCTCAAATCCCATGAAAGCGTAGAACGCCAGCGCCGCGCCCGCTATCATCCCTACCGATTCACCCGCCGCATTGGGGGTACTAAACAGCCCAAAAGGGGCGAAAGGATGCCAGTTCTGCGGGTTGATGTAGAACGCCCCCGCAACAACTACGAAAAGGATAACGCTCACTTTAACGCAAAGCATAACAAAGTTAAACCGTAGGCTCGTCTTGAGTCCGCGAATAATAAGGGCGGTGAGAACAAGGGTTATCAGGAGAGCGGGCATATCCCCCGCGCCTCCCGTTGGTGCAAAGACTCCCCTGTCGTTGAAGTCCATAGGCGTTTGCGTTATCAACGCAGGAAGTCGGACGTGCAACCCTCCCAGAAACGCCTGAAAGTAGTGCGACCAGCCCTGCGCCACAGACGCGCCCGCAACGCCGTAACAGAGTATTACGTTCCAGCCGACTAGCCATCCGGGGAGTTCGCCCAGAGTCGCGTAGGCGTAGGAGTAGGCGGAACCCGCTTCAGGAACCACCGTTGCAAACTCAACGTAGCAGAGAGCCACCGCCGCGCACGCCAGCGCCGCTATGATAAACGAGAGGGTTATGGCGGGTCCCGCTTTTTCGTGCGCGGCTACCCCTATCATCACAAAAATCCCAGTGCCGATAATACCGCCCACGCCCAGACTGGTCAGTCCCCGCGCTCCCAGAGAGCGCGGCAACCGCTCCTTTGCGGAGGGTGCGTCATCGCCTATATCAATCGGTTTTCTTGTCCATAAAGTGGAGGGCATTAGAGGTTTCCTATCCAATGGGGGGAGTGAATAGCCAAACAGAGCAACCTCTCCCTCTCGCCATACTACAGCGAGAGGAAGAGGAGTAGTAAACCAGTTTTACTTTTCAGAGGAGCCTCTGCTTGAGGCTTTCGCCGCGCGCATTTTTGCAACCTCGTCGCGGAGACTAAACATCCCCGCATGAACCTCTTTCGGAGGTCCCACATAGTCGCCGCCGCCTGTGAATACCTTCCAGCCAAATAACGCCAGCCCCGCCACCCCTAAGACGATGATGAGGGGCATCGCCCAGGAGGGAAGCGACTGCGACCATCTTGCGTTCTGCATAGACGCTCCTTCCTTTTAGAAACGTAGTCCCCAAGTTCCGTCTGCGTTCTTAAAGGGAACGCCTCTCATTTCGGGCTTCTCTTGATAGGGACCTGCATCGGTGACTTTGTAGTATTTAATGGCTTGACCATCAATCGCATGACCTGTGAGAGGGGTATTGCTGTTATCCAGCCAGGGTTTGGCGTGAACGACCTTCGCATGGCTATCGGCGTAGGTCGCATTCAGCAGGTTCTGGTGACGCGCCTGAATGGGTTCGTCCATCATGCCAAAATAGGCATCGGGAAAGGTTCCAACCGAATCGTAAAATACAGAGGTGTCCGCCGGATACTCCAACTCCGCCATTCTCTTAACGGGGCGGTCGTTAGGACCGAAGAAGTTGCTGGGGTTGCCCCAGTCAATAAGCGAGAAGTTCGGGAAGTAGCTGACGTACTTCAAATCGGGTGCGGCGGGACACGGCGGCGGCATACCGATAACGCCCATCGCCGTTGGGAAGTCTAGCGCGGTTGCGTTGGAGGGGCAGGCGTATATCTGCGTGTTCTTGATATAGGGAACGAGAGCCACCCACGCCACGTAGACGCAGGGCGCGGGACCGTTGTTTCCCATATAGAGGTTCATGGGGAAAGTCTCGTCGTAGTCCTGCACGTAGAGCGCGGTGGATGTGCCTATCTGCTTGATGTTGGACAAACAGGAGATGCCTCGGGCTTTTTCGCGGGCTTGAGCGAAGACAGGAAAGAGTATCGCGGCTAATATAGCGATAATTGCGATAACAACGAGTAGTTCAATGAGCGTAAAGCCCATTCTGCGGCGGAGCATGGGATATTTCCTCCTCATTTTAGATGATGGAATAGAGAGATGCCTGTGGAAGAGGTTCCAGCGTAGATAGGAACTTAAATACAGTATAGTCTCGCAAAATAAAAAATAGGTTAAAAGAGAATTAAAACAATTTCAGTAAACGCTTTCACTACCCGACACTTTTTCGTGTCTCCTTTTCGGTATAGAAAACTATGTCCAAAACTGTGTCCAAATAGGTATGTCGTTGTCCAAACAGAACTGGACCCAAGTCAATCCGATGTGAAACAGGCTCCAATCGCACCTGTTCGTGCGATGTATCCAGCCCAATCGTCCCGTCTGAACCACCCATTGTCCCAGGCAAACGAGCCATAGATAGGCGAGACAGGTAGCAATCAGAAGCCGATTGATAGCCTCGACATCGCTGATGTGGCTGTGTCCGAGATAGAAGCCACGGCTCTTCTGGTCAGAGAAGAAGGTCTCAATACGGAAACGGAGCTTGTATCAGCCGTATATCTCTTCCAGAAACTAAAGTGTTAGAGACAAGAACAAGCGGCTCTTTCCACTGCGGTTCCCAGATAACACAGACTAAAACGGGACCGTATCCCGAAGCAGTGAAGTTCACCTCTGGCAGTTCGATACGGTCTCCGGGGCGAAGTATCAAATCCGTCGGCTGAAAACGTTCCCCCTCTTCGGTAAGAATTACGTTTTTCGCCGTGCGACAGACATAGTTCCAACCTAATTCGTGCAACGTACCTAGGAGTTCTGTCCCGTCGAACTCTCCATCTCCGAGAAAAACGACGGTACGCCCTTTGGGAATAAGAGGAGCCGCTTTAC
>CAIJLM010000242.1 GCA_903821495.1 uncultured Chthonomonas sp.
GCGCCGCGCTGCTCGCGGACGCGAACGTGCGCGTGGCCGCCGCGGCGCTCGAGCTCTTTGCGGCGCTGAACAACTTCGCCACAGACCATCTACAGCCCGACTTGACCCTCCTGCTAGACCTCCCGCCAGAGATAGGGCTTGCCCGTCAGCAAGACCGAAACCGTATGGAGGCGGAGAGCCTAGCCTTTCACCAATCGGTGCGGGAGGGGTTTCTAGCGGAGGCGAAGCGAGACCCTACGCGGTTCTGCGTTCTATCGGCGGAGACGGATGTAGAAACGCTTCACGCGCAGATACTGGATACTGTTAAGGATACGCTAAAATCGGGTAGTATAGAATCATAAGACCTAAGTCATCGGGTGGAGAGAGGGTGTCAGAATGAAACTGGTTGTCACCGTGGTGCATGACCGCGACAAAAATAAAATAACGGAGAGCCTATTACGAAATGGCTTCACGTTCACCAAAATCGGAAGTACAGGCGGCTTTCTGCGCGAAGGCAACGTAACCCTGCTCATCGGCGTTGATGAAGACAATGTGGATAGGCTCGTAGATGTCATCCGCGACAGTTGCAAGACCCGCGAACAGTTCGTCAATGTGCTACCGCCCGACGCGGCTCCCGTAGGTACGTTCATGCCTAGTCCCGTCAAGGTAGTGGTGGGCGGCGCGGTCTGTTTTGTGATGGACGTGGAGCGCTTCGAGCGATTCTAGATTCACTCCAATCCACTCTCATCCTACCCTTCAGAAGTCCTTCTCCCAATTCTGGGAGATAGGACTTGTCTGCAAAGTGGTCAGAGGAGGCGCTTCGCCATTATTGACTTCAGCGAGGGATGACTGGGGCGGATTGTGGCGAGGGCTACAAGTCTACCCCGTCGTAATCTCGTGCAGGGTGTCCATCAAGCGCTGGAACACTGGAGGCAGGGGCGCAGTGAAGTGAAGACGCTCCCCGCTAGTCGGGTGGTCGAAGGCGAGCGAAAAGGCGTGCAGGGCTTGCCCCTCCATTGCGGCTATGGCTTCGTCGATGCGGACGCGCTGAGGGTTCGTGAAGGGAATAGCGGTCACGGTACGCACTCCGCCATACAAGGGGTCGCCCACAACAGGGTGGCGGATGTAAGAGGCGTGTACGCGAATCTGGTGAGTGCGCCCCGTGTGTAGCTTCGCCTCCATCAGCGTAAACGCGCCATTGAAGGTCTCGCGCACAAACAGCTCAGTCTGCGCGGTTCGAGAGGCGTGACGGCTTTCGGTGATGACCGCCATTTTTTTTCTATCGTTAGGGCTACGTCCTATCGGCGCGTCCACCTTTGCGTGTTCGTACTTAGGAACGCCCCACACCAGCGCGAGATAGCGCCGTTCCGCCGCTCGGCTCTGAATCTGCCCTTGCAGAGAGTGGTGCGCCGCGTCCGTTTTCGCGACCATTATCAAGCCGCTCGTGTCCTTATCCAGCCGATGAACTATTCCCGGACGCAAAGCCCCCCCTATCCCGGAGAGGTCTTTCGCATGATAAAGAACGGCGTTGACAAGGGTTCCTCGCTCTGCGCCGGGCGCGGGATGCACCACCATGCCGCGTGGTTTATTGATGACCAACATCTGCGAATCTTCAAAGATAATATCGAGCGGAATATCTTCGGGGTTGACCTCGATAGGCTTCGCGCATGGGCGTAAAACCTCAATTAAATCGCCCTTTTTCGTCTTCAAACTCGACTTTTCGCGCTTTTGATTCACCCAAACGCCCTCTTCCGAATCGCGGGGAAGATCCAGCAGGCGTTGCGCCATAGCGCGAGTGGTTTCGGGTAGCGCGGCGGCGAGAAAGACATCTAGCCTCTGTCCCGCCTGTTCAGCCTCTACGATAAGGCTAAAGGTCTCCGCTGTTGCGAGAACGGATTCGTCCTCTTCAAATTCAAAATCGCTCATTAGGAATACTCTTCTTTCGGCGGGCGAAGCATTAGTTCGCGGATAACTTGCGGCGCGTCCCGATTCTCAAAAAGAACCGAGCGAAGCGCCTGACACAGAGGCATTTCGATATGACAACGTTGGGCGAGGGCGCAGACCACGCGGGTTGTGGGAACACCCTCCGCCACCTGCCCGAGTTCTTGCAGAATGTCCGGTAGGCGCTTACCCAGTCCAAGTCCCAAGCCTACGCGGTAGTTACGCGAGAGTCGGCTGTTTGTCGTTGCGAAGAGGTCTCCTACGCCCGACAAGCCTAAGAAGGTCGCCGTCTCCGCGCCGAGCGCAACGCCTAAACGCATGGTCTCCGCGAGTCCGCGAGTGACCAGCCCCGCCTTGCTGTTGTCGCCGAAGCCAAGCCCATCGCAGACCCCAGCCCCTATCGCTATCACGTTTTTAATCGCGCCGCCGAGTTCCACGCCCGTCACATCCCGCCCCGTATAGAGGCGAAAGGTAGGCTCAGGAAGCCCCAGCGCAAGAGCCTGTACGCGCCGCGCCGCTTCGCTACTGGTAGAGGCGACCACTCCCGCCGTCGGAACGCCACGCGCCATCTCTAGGGCGAGGTTGGGGCCCGAAAGTACGACGGTTCGCTCTGACGCATCGGGAATCACTTCGGCAAGAACCTGACTCATGCGTAGGCAAGTCTCCTCTTCCAGACCTTTCGTGGCGGATACGAGAACCGTAGAGGGCGAAAGGCAGGGCGCAACCAGTTGCGACACCTCGCGAAACGCCCCGCTAGGAACCGCCCACACAATAAAATCCGCAGAGGCTACTGTCTCGCCAATATCCGCGCTGAGGGCGACGGAAGGCGGTAGCGCAAAGCCCGGCAGGTAGCGCGTATTGACGCGGTTGGCTCGAATACTCTCCATCAACGCCGCGTCTCGCGCCCACAGCGTGACCGCCCTGCCCGTCGCGCCGAACATTAAAGCGAGGGCGGTTCCCCAACTCCCCGCGCCTAGTATCGCAATGCGCCCGCTCACGGCGCTACCTCAAGGGGCGTTTCACGTTCCAAGTCTTGCAGGAACGTGTCCAGCGCCGCCAACGCTCTCTCGCCTTTGCGTCGCCCTTTTTCGCGCTTATCGCGGATGGGAGCGCCCTCCAGTTCGGGAACGACTCCCCAGTTCGAGTTCATGGGCGCGAAGTGTTTGGGGTCGCTCTCCACAAGGTAGTGGCAGAGAGAGCCTAGCACGGTTTCGCGGGGCAGGATTGCGGAGGGCAGGGCGCGTTGAGAGCGATAGGCGTTCAGTCCCGCCACAATGCCGATAGCCGCCGATTCGAGATAGCCCTCCACACCGGTCATCTGTCCCGCGATGTAGATACCCGCGTATTCGCGCAGTTGGCAGGTCAAATCGAGGAGGCGTGGCGCGTTGACGTAGGTGTTGCGGTGCATGACTCCGTAGCGAATGAACTCCGCGTTTTCCAGCCCCGGAACCATCTGAAAAATTCGCTTCTGCGCCCCCCACCGTAGGCGAGTCTGAAACCCCACAAGCCCCCACAGCGTCCCCTCTCTATTCTCTTGCCTCAGTTGCAGAACGGCATGGGGCCAGCGGTCGGTCTTGGGGTCGGTTAATCCGACGGGCTTCATGGGCCCAAAGCAGAGAGTTCGCGCCCCGCGTCGGGCTAACTCTTCAATGGGCATACACATCTCAAAAAAGACCATCTTCGCGCCGCTATCCTCCTCCTCGAAGTTGTGTACGGGGGCGAGTTCGGCGGTGGTTAGCGCCTCCCAAAACGCAAGATACTCCTCTTTCGTAAAGGGGCAGTTGAGATAGTCGGCGCTCGGCTCCGGCGCCCCCCCGCACACATTTCCGTCGTCGGATTCCGCTAAGGTCTCCGTCATGCCTCTGCCGCGTCGGGAGGCGCGGAATATCTTGTTCATATCGAGGCTGTCGTAGGTGACGACGGGGGCTACCGCGTCGAAAAAGGAGAGCGAGTCGCCGCCCGTGAGTTTCGCGATTTCTGCGGCGAGCGCGTCGGAGGTGAGGGGTCCCGTCGCGATAATAAGCGGTCTGCCTTGCGGGAGGGTCGTAACCTCTTCGCGAATGATAGTGATATTGGGGTGCGCCTCCAGCGTCTCGGTGATTTCACGAGCGAAGGGAACCCTATCCACCGCAAGGGCTTCTCCTGCCGGGACGCTGTGCTTCTGCGCGATGGGGAGTATCAGCGAACCGAGTCGGCGCATCTCCTCCTTGAGGACTCCGCTTGCGTTTGTTAGCAGGTTGGACTTGAAGGAGTTCGAACAGACGAGTTCGGCGAGGTCGCTGGTCTGATGGACGGGAGTGTTGCGTTGAGGGCGCATCTCGTACAAGACTACCTTGCCGCCTCGTTGCGCTACCGCCCACGCCGCCTCCACTCCCGCAAACCCGCCGCCGATAATAGTGACACTCTCTGACATTGTGAAAAGCGCTCTCCTTCGCGTCTGTTGTGTAGGGTTCTATTGTACCCTACCGTATACGACAGCGTGTGTCTTTGCAGAGGGAGTCGCGATAGAGACGGCGATCCGCCCCTCCATATTCCTTGCGAAAAGTCGGCGGGGCGGTTAAAAACAACGGATATGAGCGTGGGCAGTCGTCAATTAACCGTGAGTGATGGTCCGGTACTCGTGTATGCAACGTAGAAAGTATCCCCATCGAAGATAACGGTCATGGGGTGTTTTCCAACGCTCAATGCTGTTGGTATCGTGAAAATTAGGTTCGCGGCGCCCTTGGCATCCGTCGTCGTCGTCCCGATATCCTTACTGTCCACCTGAAAGCGAATGCTCTTGCCCGCTAAAGTTCCTTTATCGGTGGTACGTATGAGAGTAGCCGTCAGCGTAATAGTGGCTCCCTGCTTACCTATTGCGTTATGTGCGTTCACTTGCGTGGGGGCTTTCTTGACATTTAGCGTCTGGCTTCGCGAGGCGGAGGCGAGATAGAGGCTATCCTCCGCAAATCCCGCTGTCAAAGTCAACACCCCAATTCCCAAACTATCCTCGACTTTGTAGGCGAGAGTCGCTGTACCAGAGGCATCGGTGACAGCGGTTCCGATAGGACTGCCCGCAAGCAGGAAGGAGATGGGCTTCCCTGCAACGCTTGCCTTGTCGCTAGTCCGAGTCAGGTTCGCGGTGAGATTCACGGTATCCCCAAAGCGTCCGGTGGCGCTCAACAGAGCCAATGAGGTCTTCGCCTTGACGATGGTAAGCGTGGTCTTCAGAACACAGGGCTTGTCGTTGCCGTCTCCCGCAAAGTCAATTCTGATAGTGTGTTTTCCAACGGAAAAGCCTGAGTAGTCGAAAGTGAATGCCGCCCACCCATCTCCTTGGATAGTGTAGGCGGTTCCTAGCGCAACGCCGTCTAGCGAGAAGGCGATGGGGCGTGTCGCGATGGCGGCGTTATCCGCCTTTCGCGCTAATCTGGCGAATAACTTTGCGGAGGGAACGATGTCTACAGTGGTTGGGCGAACGACGAGTGTAGAATCCGTCTTACCCGCCACATCCTGCATAAGCAACTTCGTGATGAATGCATCGCCGTTTTTGAACACCGATTTGGTTTGAAACGCACTCGCCGATGTGGTAAAGCCATCCTCAGCCCCGCCCGTGATATACGCGCTCATAGCACTGTCTGTAGCGATGCCCATGCTGACTTCACTCCCCGCCACAACGCTATTACCTGCATGGTCTATGAAGGTGGAGTTAAGAAGAGACGAGCCATCCACGCTCAGTTTCACCGCAAACGCGTCGCCGAACAGAGGACCTCCTCCTGAAAAAGTCGGCTGGAAGGCTCCTAGCGTGGTTGGAAAGTCGTTGTACTGTGTAGAGTTAATCATATACCACCACGCGCCTCCGACAACAAACGCATGACCTGCGCTGTCTACCGTAATGCCGTAGCCAGTACTACCGCCACCGCCGCCATTAAGGAGTGTAGAGTAGACAAGCGACTTGCCGTCCGGGCTGAACTTCGTCACAAAGCCATCCGCTATTTGACATACCGTTTGGTAGGCTCCGGGCGTGGTGAGGAAGTCCTGCGACAGAGTGTCCCCCGTGACAAAGGCGTTTCCTGCGCTATCTGCGGCGATGGCGTTACCATTAGACCGCTTGCTACCCCCCCAATAGGTAGAGTAGATAAGGGATGCGGAAGGGATGTTCAACTTGTACACAAATGCGTTAAACTCGGCGGTAAGGGTGGTTTGCAAGGCTCCGGGGGTAGTCGGGAAATCCTTAGAGAGCGTTGTGCCTGTTACGTAGACATTGCCGGAACTATCTAGCGCCATACCGTGTGTTAGGTCATAATCACTCCCTCCAACGTAGGTTGAGTAGAGCAATGACTTGCCATCCGGGCTGAATTTTGCTACAAATGTATCGCCGTTTCCGGCAAGAACCCTCTGTACGGCGCCCGCCGTTAGAGGTAAATCTACAGAGCTAGTAGCCCCTGCAATGTAGGCGTTTCCATTAGAGTCTATAGCGATGCCTATAGCGCCCCCGCCGCCGCTACCGCCGAAATAGGTCGAATAGAGAAGCGACTTTCCATTCGCGCTCAATTTCGCCACAAAGGCTTCCGCCGCCGCCCCTTTTAGTTTAGTCTGATACGCTCCTATAGTGACAGGGAAATTAGCGCTCGCTCTTCCTGTAATATACGCATTGCCAACACTGTCTATCACAATGCCAGCACCCCATGATTTGGGGGTATTGCTACCTAAAAAAGTGGAGTAGCGAAGCGCTTTTCCATCTGCGCTCAGCTTCGTCACAAAGACTCCACCATAGTTCGTTTGGAAGGCTCCTGCGGTTACGGGGAAATTACTCGATTGGGTGCATCCAACAATGTACGCGTTACCAGAACTATCTACAGCTATACCCGAGCCTCCATCTCTCGCATCTCCTCCTATAAACGTGGAGTAGATGAGTTCAGGGTCAATCACGAGGGGCTTACTGTGGTCATACGCGCCAACCTGAAAGCAGACTTCACGCGTCCCCTTGAGCGTATACTTTGCGGGAACACGAACACGCTCGCCCCTACTCGAAATCTGATAGGCTACGGGGACTCGCCACTGTAAACTGCCATCTCCCAAATCCAGAGCCAGCTCGCCATTCGCCAAAACCTTGACGCGCTTCGCTCCCGCGAACCTCAAGCGAATAGCCTTAGCATCCGCTTTCGGTTGAACCACAAAGTCGTACTCTAGCCGCTTCTGATTGCCGTAGTAGACTACATCTACACCCTTATAGACATCGCGAAAACCTACCTTCTCGTAGCTCTCCACTCCTGTTCGCCACTTGCTCTGGTCGTTACCAATAAAGTAGTTGGACGTTCCCGAAAGTTTAGCAAAGGCGGTCTCTTGCGCTTTGGGGTCTCCCCCCACGAGTTGCATACGCACCACTGCGCCTTCAGCTTTCTCGCCCTTGTCGGGTTGAGAGAGATGTGTGCGTCCATAGGGTGTTTTTTCACGCAAGGCTTTCCGTAGCGAAAAGACCGCCTCATTGGGAGTGAGAAAGAGGGCGTAGCCATCACCGCGTGACAAGTACTTCACTCGCGGGTCGGTCTGCCCTTCATTACGCTCGAAGGCGAGCGTGGCGCGTCTGAGGGCGGGGCGTTCGAGAGATGGGTTCTTTTGCGCGAATGCGGGCATTGCTGCAAATAGAGCGAAGGCGCAAGCCGCCCCCTTTGCAAGTTGGAACGTGTGAGTAGTCATCTACGAGGTCTCCCAAAAGAAAAAATGATAGAGCAAAGAGGTCGTGGATGCGAGACACAAACTTGTCCCTTTAGACTAACGGAACAGCGACTTTGTTCCACAAGCGCAAAATAATCGTAAAACAGCCTCGCCCTCCGCACACCGCCAAAATATAAGTAAAACTAATCTTTCCCGTCGTATAATTTAATTTCTGTTTTTGCGCGAAATGTGATACTCTTATCCACAATGGGAGTATCACCGCGAAAGTTGCGCCGCTCCCGTCCATTTCTATCCCTTGGAGATTCACGATGGCGTTACACACACAGCAGACCCCGCACTCTAAACGCCCGACCATCGCGGAGGGAGAGCGCAAAGACAACTGGCTCATGGCTCCCCTGACGTTCTTTCTTGTGTTCGGCTTTTTTGTGGTGTGGGCTACGTTTCGCACTTTTAGCAACAAGTACTATGTTGTAGAGAAGTACAACTATCTCTCTCCCTTCTACTCTCCCCTGATAACACTACCAGAGTCGTGGAAGATCATGGTTCTTGGAAGGTCGCTCCACATCTCGCCCTCGCTACTCATCCTCCCCTTCCCGCTCACGTTCCGTCTCAGTTGCTACTACTACCGCAAAGCCCTCTATCGCTCCTTCCTCGCCGACCCGCTTGCGTGCGCGGTCAAAGAGCCGAAGGCGTTAGACACTATGCGCTACCGCAAGTACACCGGAGAGCGGCTCTTTCCTCTTATCGCTGTGAACTTCCACCGCTACGCCTTCTTTGCGGCGGCGATATTCATGATATTCCTGTGGAAAGACGCTTTCGAGGCTTGCACCGTCCCCGCTACGGGCGGCGGCGTAAAGTTCGGCTTCGGGCTAGGCACGCTCCTCTTTTTTGTCAATGTCTCGCTACTCACGGCGTACACCTTCTCGTGTCACTCATGGCGGCACTTCGTCGGCGGAAAAGTAGACTGCTACTCCTGCTCCGCGCTGAGTAAAACGCGCTACGGCTTGTGGCAAAAAATTAGCTTTCTCAACGAAAAGCACGGAACATGGGCGATGATGAGCCTTATCTCAGTGCTTGTCACAGACATCTACGTCTTTCTCGTTTCGAGCGGCGTTCTGACCGACCTACGGTTCTTCAACTAGCGACGGGAGGAAAAAGGAAAAGAATCATGGTAGAACCTTACGATATTTTTGAATACGACGTGCTTATCGTCGGCGCAGGAGGCGCTGGTCTTCGCGCCGCCATCTCCGCGAAAGAGGCGGGATGTAGCGTGGGCGTTATCTGCAAATCCCTCCTCGGCAAAGCGCATACCGTTATGGCGGAGGGCGGAGTCGCGGCGGCGCTTGCGAATATGTCCTCTCCTGATGGCGCGAAAGAGCCGGACGGTTGGGAAGTCCACTTCGTAGACACAATGAAGGGCGGCGCGTTTCTCAACAACTGGCGCACCGTCGAAATTTTCACCAAAGAGGCTCCTGAGCGCGTCCTTGAACTAGAGCAGTACGGCGCGGTATTCGATAGAACTCCCGAAGGAGCCATCGCGCAACGCCCCTTCGGAGGGCATAAGTACCGCCGCCTGAATCACGTTGGAGACCGCACCGGACTAGAGCTAATTCGCACCCTGCAAGACAAAGCCGTCGGTACCGGAATGAACGTACACATGGAGGTCACGCTTACCAAACTCCTGCTCAACGACGGGCGCGTGGTTGGCGCATTCGGCTACTACCGCGAAACAGGCAAACTCGTCGTCTTCAAGGCGAAAGCCGTCGTCCTCGCTACGGGCGGCTGGGGGCGTATGTACCGCTTCACCTCGAACTCATGGGAGGGTACGGGCGACGGCTTGATGATGGCTTACGAAGCGGGCGCGGAACTCCTCGATATGGAGATGATTCAGTTCCACCCGACGGGCATGATATGGCCCCCCAGTATGCGCGGCATCCTTGTAACGGAGGGCGTGCGCGGCGAAGGCGGCTTCCTCAAAAACAAAAACGGCGAGCGGTTCATGTTCAATGAGGACTACACGCCCGCGCTCTACAAAGGGCAGTTCGCGACAGAATCCGAAGAGGGGTTACGCTGGCTGGAGGACAAAAAGAACAACCGCCGCCCGCCGGAACTCCTTCCCCGCGATGTGGTCTCTCGCGCTGTCTATCGCGAAGTACAGGCGGGGCGCGGTTGTGAACACGGCGGGGTATATCTCGATGTAACGCACTGGGGCGCGGGATATATTCTCAAGAAACTCCCCTCCATGCACGAGCAGTTCCACGCGCTTGGCAACCTTGACATCACTAAAGAGCCGATGGAGGTCTACCCCACCGTTCACTACACAATGGGCGGAGTAAGGGTCTCCCCTGAAGAGTGCGCGACCACCGTTCCCGGTCTCTACGCGGCGGGAGAGGTGGCGGCGGGGCTTCATGGCGCGAACCGGCTCGGCGGCAACTCGCTTTCGGACATCATGGTGTTCGGTAAGCGGGCGGGCGATGCGGCGGCGGCTTTCGCCAAAACCCAGACCTCGCATGGAACGATTGACGAGTCGCAAATTGAGACGGAGTTAAACACTCTTCTCGACCCGCTGACAGCGACAGAGGGCGAAAACCCCTACGCCATCCATCAGGAGCTTCAGGAGGAGATGCAGAAAAACTGCATGATAGCGAAGACGGAGGAGGGGCTGACGCACTGCCTAGAGACGATAATCTCCCTGCAAGGTCGGGCGAAGCGCCTCAAAATGAGCGGAGGACGCATTTTCAATCCGGGCTGGCACGCGGCGCGAGATGTGCGCTTCATGCTACGCACCTCCGAAGTCATTACACGATGCGCCCTACAGCGCAAGGAGAGTCGCGGAGCGCAGTGGCGTATAGACTACGACCATCTGGATAACGAATACTGGGGCAAGCATAACCTCATTTCCC
>CAIJLM010000243.1 GCA_903821495.1 uncultured Chthonomonas sp.
AACACTGAAGGGTTCGCTAGAGAAGATAGGCGAATCCTTCAAACAACAGAGGGGGAGACAGCCGTGAAAACCCGTTTCGGAACTGCGCGGGCGACCGCTATTACGCTTATCATCGTCGGAGCCGTCGCCAACGCGCAACAGAAGGGCGAACTGCCCCCCGCAAAGGTGATTCCTCCTCCTGCCTCCAATGCGCCTAAAGGCAAGGCGGACGATAAGGAGAAACGCGGGAAACTCCATCTGGACGACACAAGATACGACGGCAAAACGAAGACGTATAGCGGTGTAAACTGTGTCTACACTCAGGACGACATCACCGCGACAGGCAACGCGGGAAAGTATCACGAGGACACCGAGATACTAGAGGCGGAAGGCGCTATCGTGATTGATACCGAGAAGGCGCATATCACGGGCAACAAAGCGGTTGTAGACGATAGCGCAAAGAAAAAACTCGCCATCATCACAGAGAACGTGATAGTCGTAGTAAAGCCCAAGAAGAGGGCGGAAGAGTCCCCTAAACCAGAAGACAGAGCGAAAGAGAAGACGGAAAACAGAGACGCGAAACCCTCTGATGACGGCAAGGATAACAAGAAGGGTAGCGCCTCGGATGAGCGAGGGCGCGGAGTCACCGTCTACTGCGACAGGGTGGAGAATCAGTATAAGAAAAAATATGTCAAGATGTTCGGCAACCTCACCTTCAAGCAGAAGGTGAAGAAGAAAGATGGCGCGGAGGTAGAGCGCATTCTGTTCGCGGAACACGCGGAGTACGATGGTAAAACGGATAGAATGAAACTGTTCGCGCCCGTGCATGGCGAAGACACCGACGGGCAGAAGGTCAAGTTTGAGAAGGACGTGCTGGTCGGTACAAAAGAGGATGAGGAGACGCTAGAGAGCGCAGGGCGCATGGAATTAGACATTCTTCGACACGATGAGGACGAAGATGGAAAGAAGAAAGACGACAAAACGCCCGCCAAGGAGCCTAAGAGAGAGGACAAACCCGCGCCCTCTCCCGCCAACCCCGCCACGCCTCCGAAAAAGGTGATACTATGACAGAGGACGTTTTAGAGTCGGCGCGAAAAGTCGCTCGCCGCTTTCTGGAAAGCGCCGCCCGAACGCAGTCCGAAATCGAGAGAAGGCTAGAGCGCGGAGGGTATTCAGAGGAGGTAATAGCGCAGGTCGTCGCGGAGATTGAAGCGCGAGGCTGGCTAAACGACACGGAGTTCGCTCGTGCATGGGTGGAGGATAGAGCGGACAGAAAGCAGTACGGCAAAACCCGCCTCGCTATGGAGCTACAGCGCAAAGGTATCGCCTCCGAAACCATTGCAGAGTCCCTCTCCGAGGTCTCGCAGGACGACGAACTGGCGCGGGCGCTGGGGGCTGTCACAAAAAAAATAGACCCCGAAAGTTTCCAATCGCTCTCTCGTGAAGACCTACAGGCGGAAAAGCGTCGCCTCTCCGGCTTTTTATTGCGGCGCGGCTTTTCATGGAGCGTAGTCAAGCAGGTATTCCAGAGCCTTGCGGTGAATGAAGAAGAGTTTTGAACCAAACGCCCCCCCTGCGTAAGTCAGGGGCTACTCTTAACTCTAGACCATTCGGTTGGGGCGCTACGAAGAGCCGCTTCTCGCCAATCAAGCCTTTTCCCCTTACATCAGTGAGGGCAGGGTGGCGAGTTGAGGAAGCCCGTCGCGTCGCGCCGTCACTATCGCTCAACTTCGGAAACTGAGACATACCCCTTTTGTCCCTAGTCTGGAGGTGAGTCGCTTTGCAACAGTTATTGATTCTGGAGTTCCTTGTGGTCGCGCTCGTCGCGTTCGCTCTGGAACATTTCTTTATTATCCGTCGGTACGAACAGCGAGAGCGAACCCGTGCCGAAGAGATTGCGAGTTCTATTCTTGCCGACGCGGAGCGTATCCGCGAAAACACGCAGAAAGATGTCGAAAACGTCCATAAGCAAGCCCTTCTGGACGCGAAAGAGTCTGCGTTTAAATTCCGTGAAGATGCTGAAACGGAAGTCCGAGAACAACGCTCAGAAATCCAGAAGTTAGAGCGAAAGCTGGCTCAAAGAGAAGAGGCGCTAGAAAATCGTTCCGCTTCCTTCGATACGAGGGAGGCGCAGTATCGCCAACGCGAAGCCGATTTGGAGGCGGAGCGCAGTAGTATTCAAGGGCTGATACAGGAGCGACGCGACGCATTGGAGCGCGTGAGCGGGTTGACCGCTGAAGACGCGAAAGCCCAGTATATGAAAATGGTGGAGGACGAAAACCGCCACGCCGTCGCCAAACTGATTCGTAGCATCGAAGAGGAGGCGCGGCGCGATGGCGAACGCAAAGCGCGTCAGATTTTAACCGATGTGATACAGCGTTGCGCTGTTGACCAGACCTCCGAAACCACTGTCTCCGTCGTACCGCTACCCAACGACGAGATGAAGGGGCGCATTATCGGGCGCGAAGGGCGCAACATACGCGCCTTTGAAACCCTGACGGGCGTTGACCTTATCATTGACGATACGCCCGAAGCCGTCGTCTTGTCTGGTTTCGACCCTGTACGGCGCGAAATCGCCCGTATCTCGCTCATTAATCTGATTGTAGATGGGCGCATCCACCCCGGACGCATTGAGGAGATTGTTCGCAAGGCGCAGGAAGACGTTGGGCAACGTATTCAAGAGGCGGGAGAACAGGCGGTATTTGAGACCGAATCTACGGGTTTAGCGCCCGAAATCGTCCAACTTCTGGGCAAAATGAAGTATCGAACCTCCTACGGGCAGAACGTCCTCAAACACTCCATAGAGGTATCGCACATCTGCGGTATGCTCGCGGCGGAGGTGGGAGCCGATGCGTGGGTGGCGCGCCGCGCCGGACTGCTCCACGACTTAGGGAAAGCGGTGGACTTTGAGATAGAGGGACCTCACGCTGTCATTGGCGCGAACATCCTCCGCAGACACAAAGAGAACCCCGCCGTCATTCATGCGGTGGAGGCGCACCATCACGACATCGAACCGACGACGATAGAGGATATACTGGTTATCTGCGCCGACCAGATTTCGGCTTCGCGCCCCGGCGCTCGACGTGAAACTCTCGAAATCTACGTCAAACGCCTCAAAAAGTTGGAAGAGATTGGCGACACTACAGAGGGCGTAGAGAAGACCTTTGCAGTGCAGGCGGGGCGCGAAATTCGTATTATCGTGAGACCGGAACAGGTAGACGACCTCTCTGCGATAAAACTTGCGCGGGATGTCGCCAAACGCATTGAGGACGAAATGGAGTATCCGGGGCAGATTAAAGTCACGGTGATTCGTGAGACGAGAGCGGTGGACTTCGCGAAGTAAGCGCAATTCAGACAGTTTCGCATGAGAGGACTGATTTCACGAGGCTGTTCGCCTCGTGAAATACCTCACCCCGCCTCTCCTTCGCAAGGAGAGGAGTCTTTCTGCCGCTATGGCGGTAAAAAGACCCGTTTTTCAAGGGGTTTTGAGATAGCGCTTATCCCGAACCTACGTTAAATAGTAGCAGGGCGAGGCGAAAGGCGAGAGGTCACGCATGAAAGTATCTATCCAAAACTTAGGGGCGGTGAAGCAAGCGGAGATTGAGATAAAGCCGCTAACTGTATTCGTGGGCGAGAACGGCACGGGCAAAACGTGGGCGGCGTACTCGCTTGCGGGGATTTTAGGCAAGTTTGGTTTTTTGAACTTCACAGGATGGTATCTCGTTAATGGATTGCGTAACCCCCCGCGCCTTCCTGAGATTGAGCAAGCCGTGCAGAAAGTAATTGAGGAGGGAAACGCTCAGATTGATGTCGTACAGTTTGCTGAAAACCATGCGATAGAGTGTTTTAATGCGATAGCGGACTATGCGCCTGCATGGTTGCCCACTTTTTTGTCTACACCAAAAGGTGATTTTAGTAAGACACAAATTCGGTTTAGCGCGTTAGATATTTCAGATATAGCGCGTGCAGTAATGGGTACGACTGTCTCGCAGGGACTCTCTTTTGGACAGGATGGACAACCTAAACTTTCCATGAGTAAAGAGAGCGGAGACAAACGCCTTTTTATAATCACTGCCAGCGCGGACATCACGAGTATTATTCCTAAAGAATCCATTCGCGCCAATATCGTCAATACGCTGTTTCTTATGATGCAGCAAGCGGTTTTCGGGAATGTTACGTATCTGCCTATCGGACGTATCACAATGGCTACTGAAGAACGAATGTACCCCCAAATTAGTCACGAAGAAGTAAGCGCTGACAGGATATTTACGGCTGATGTTGAAGCAAGTTCTATTCTGAGGCACACTTTAAAACTAATCTCTACAGGGCGCGACGAGGAGGTTTTGAATCAAGAGGATAGGCAGGATTATGTTCGGTTATCTCAGTTGCTAGAAGAGGGCGTTCTGCGTGGAGGGGTGTCGTATAAGCAATCAGCGCTAAACTATTGGAACCTCTACTACAATTTTGGAGGTGGACGCTCTTTAGAACTCCGCGCCGCCTCGTCAATGGTAAAAGAGTTAGCCCTGCTGGTTCTCTATTTGCGTTACCTAGCCCAGAAAAACGATGTTATTGTGATAGACGAACCGGAGATGAACCTGCACCCCGAAGCGCAAGCGCGTATGACCGAACTCCTCTGTATGATGGTAAACGCAGGGCTGAATGTGATAGTCACGACGCACAGTTCGTATATCGTAGACCATCTCGCCAACCTGCTAAAAGCCGCCAAGAGTAGCGACAAAGCCGGACTTGCAGAGCGGTTCTTCTTAAAGGATGAGAGAGCGTTCATCGCGCAAGACAAGGTATCCGTCTATCACTTTGAGAACGGAAGCGCCCATAGCATTCTGGATGAGGACGGGTATATAGACTGGAAAACCTTCTCGGATGTCACTGAGAGACTACTGCGCCTTGCAGATATAGTCGAGGATTATCAAGGGGTCGCGGTGTAATGTCTCTAAATGTGATTGGACTCCTGAAATGCGCTATGAGGGGTACAAGCTTTGGGGAACGGGGTAAAAGCGTTTCTGTAGAGCCAGAAGCGGGCGAAATCGTACTGTTCTTTCGTTCAGATAGTCCCGACTTTCGTTCCTGCGTTGGGCTAACAAGCGTTGAAAAAGCGTGCGATATCATGGTTTTCTACTACAAGTCGCCCAAGATGGTGATATGCTTCGTCGAACTGAAAGGTTCAGAGATTGAGAAAGCGCACGAACAAATTCGCGAGACGCACCGCGCATTTTTGAACGCATCAGGGAGCGGAAATACACAGGGAGTTGAGTGGAAAGGGTTAGTGATTACAGATA
Source organism: uncultured Chthonomonas sp. (assembly GCA_903821495.1). Classification (GTDB taxonomy): domain Bacteria; phylum Armatimonadota; class Chthonomonadetes; order Chthonomonadales; family Chthonomonadaceae; genus CAIJLM01. The sequence goes on from CAIJLM010000243.1 coordinate 5,277, forward strand.
GCGGCTCCTCTGCGCGTAATCGTCCCAAAAGCAATGGCGAAATAAAAATTGTTGAGACCAAGCATGGCAACATTGGCGACATTCTGCGGAAGTAGCGGCTGTAAAAAGGGAGACACGAAACGTGGGACATCATAGTAGAGTGGAAGACCTGTTTCTGACGCGCCGCGAGATGCTAGAGCGGTGCGGCGTTGGCATGGGCGCTCTGGGGCTTGCCACCCTTCTCGGCGAGGAGGGTGCTACTGGGCAGACCGCTACAGATGGCTTGAACCCCCTCTCCCCGAAAGCCCCTCACTTCAAACCCCGCATAAAACGAGTCATACACCTCTTTATGAACGGCGGTCCCTCTCAGGTAGACACCTTCGACCCCAAGCCCATGCTCACGAAGTATCACGGGCAAAAGATACCGGAACTCGCCTTCCCAGAGCGCACTGTTGGATCCGCCTACAAATCGCCCTACACCTTCAAAAAGTACGGCAAAAGCGGCATTGACATCAGCGAAATCTACCCCAACCTCGCAAAGCACGCCGACGAACTGTGCGTCATACGCTCTATGCACGCCGACAACCCCGTCCACGAGTTCAGCCTCATGCTTCTGAACTGCGGCGATGGCACGCGGGAGCGTCCTAGCATGGGGTCGTGGGTTCTGTACGGGCTAGGCACGCAGAACCAGAACCTACCCGGCTTTATCGCCATGTGTCCCGGCGGGCTACCCGTCAAGGAGGCTTCCAACTGGCGCTCCGCCTTTCTGCCGGGGGTCTATCAGGGAACCTACGTAGATACCGCGAACACGCGCATCGAAAAACTGATAGAGAACATCCGCAACTACGGGCTGAACGCGAAGACGCAGAGGGCGCAACTCGACCTCGTGCAGGAGATGAACCGCCGCCACCTCGCCGAACGCCAAAAGGACGCGCAGTTGGAGACGCGAGTAGCCTCGATGGAGTTGGCGTTTCGTATGCAGATGGAGGCTTCCGACGCTTTCGACATCACCCGCGAACCCCAGTATATCCGAGAGCGCTACGGCTCTGGAACACAGGCGCGACAGATTCTCATAGGGCGCAGGCTTTTGGAGCGAGGAGTGCGTTATGTGCAGGTGTGGCACGGCGCGGGGCAACCCTGGGACGCGCATCAAGACATCGCGAACAACCACCGCAACCTAGCGAGAGAGACCGACTTAGCGATAGACGCTCTCCTCACCGACCTGAAAGAGCGCGGAATGTGGGAGGATACCCTTGTGCTTTGGGGCGGAGAATTCGGACGCACCCCCGCTGTAGAGACCAATGGAGCCGCCAACGGACGCGACCACAACCACTATGGCTATACAATGTGGATGGCGGGCGGCGCAGTCAAGGCGGGCTACACTCATGGAACGACGGACGACTTCGGCTTTAAGGCGGTCACAGACAAGGTTCACGTACACGACCTACAAGCCACTATCCTTCATCTGCTTGGTCTGAACCACGAAAAATTGACCTATCGCTTCGCGGGGCGCGACTATCGCCTCACCGATTTAGACGGGCGCGTGGTGAAGGAGCTACTAGCGTAAGCCGCTTGTTTTGGAAAAGATGCGTTCTCGCCGTCGCCCCGCCCTGCGAACGCCCCTCTCCCAATTCGGGAGAAAAGCCTCCATCAGCAGAGCGGGTAGGCAGATTGATTTGCCCCATTTACTGGGGCGAGGGGTTAGGTAAATCTACTTCGCGAGTTCATAGAACGCTTGAGCGTAGATTTTGGCGGCGTTCAGGTAGGTCTCGATAGCGAAACGCTCGTCCGGCTCGTGCGCGGGCCCATCGGAACTATCGGGGAAGCCAGCGCCATACGCGACGGCGTGAGGCGTAGCGCGGGCGTAGGTTCCGCCGCCCATCGTACCGGGTTGCGATTCGTTATCTCCCGTCGCCTCGCGGTAGACCTTGAGAAGCGTCTTCACAGGCTCCTCGTCTAGCGGAACATAGAGCGGCGGCTGATGACGAGTCTCCGCCAAAGTCCAGCCGTTCTCTTCGAGAACAGGACTATTCACAGCGAGAAGGGCTTCGAGGTTCCACGTCACAGGGTAGCGGATATTGAAGGTGAGCCGAACCGTTCCCTGCTCCGTAAACGAGAGAATACCGAGATTAGAGGTGAGAGGTCCCGCCACATCATCGGTATGCGCGATACCCAGCGCCGCGCCCGTAGGGTCTACCGTTGTCGCCACAAAATTCAGCCACGCTTCGCTATCGGGTAAGTCCAGTGTTTGAAGAGCGCGGGCGAGACGCGCCACCGCGTTGTCGCCATTCGCGGGCGTGCTACCGTGCGCCGACTTGCCGTAAGCCCTCGCCACCAACCCCGTATCCGTCACCTCAAAGGTCATATTCTTATCCCAAAACCGCTTTAGGCGACGAATCGCTATCAACTGCGCCTCTTGCGAACCGGAAAGGCGGGCTTCCGCGTAGTCGGGAACCATGTTAGGGCGACGACCTCCCGCCATATTGTCAATGCGAAGGTCTCCGGGAACAGGAAGGGGCTTCTCGAAAACAAGGTCTACAATCCCCTTCTCCGCATAGACCAAAGGGAAGCCCGCGTCCGGCGTAAAGGCGTATACGGGGCGCTCCTCTTTGGCGACCTCCCAGTAGTGATGTACGCACTGAAAGCCGCTCTCTTCGTTACAACCAAACACAAGCCGCACTCTCCGTTTGAGAGGCAGTCCGCAGTCCATCAACGCCTTCGCGCCAAACAGAGCGGCGTAGGTGGGTCCCTTATCATCGGCGGAGCCACGCGCATAGATAAAGCCTTCGTCTATCTCCGCGCCGTAGGGTTCGTGCCGCCAGCCGTCGCCTTCGGGAACTACGTCGAGGTGTCCCAGCCCGGCGACCATCTCAGCGCCTTCGCCAAACTCCGCATGACCTGCGTAGCCCGCCACGTCTTTTGTGCGAAAACCGAGTTTCGCGCAGAGGTCAAGCGTGTAGTCCAGAGAGCGGCGCACATCTGCGCCAAAGGGGGCGTTCACGCCAGCGGGAGGCGCTTCGAGGCTAGGGATACGCAGAACCCCTTGAAGAGCCTCTATCATCTCTTCAGCGTGACGGTCAATCCAGTCGTGGAGTTGTTGTATTTTGGGGTCGGAAGGGATATTGAGTTGCATTTCGGCTCCTTAAACTAGGGGAAGATAGGTACATTGTACCTGAAAGCGCCTACGGATTGGACAGCGTGGGAAAGGGTGCCAGGGATACTCATTCGAGCGGGTTCTTTCGCAAACTTTACGCGCTTCGCGGTTCAATTCTCTCCCAATATAAAATAGTCAAGGGCTATTCCTGTGGAAAACTTTGCAACCATGCAGATTCATGGCACAATATAGGCGAGGAACGCTATTTTATGTTTGCAAGAGGGCGAGAGGCTAGAGTTGAAAACCAACAGCGATAACGAAACCAAAATAGAGCGCAAGAAGAGTCCCTTCTCCAGTTTCAAGTACGCGCAGGAGGGAGTGCTACACAGTTTTCGCACGCAACCCCACATGAGGTTTCACTTCTATATACTGGTGGTCGTGCTACTCTCAGGGCTACTCCTCAACTTCGATAATCACGAAATGCTAGCTCTCCTCTTCGCCATTACGCTCGTCATAGTAGCGGAGATGTTCAACACAGTAGTCGAAGTGATTGTAGACATGATAACCGACGGCTATCGCCCCTCCGCAAAACTCGCGAAAGACGTAGCGGCGGGCGCAGTGCTAGTGGCGGCGATGAACGCGACTCTTGCAGGAGTGCTTATTTTCTTCGGGAGGCAACACCTCACCGATATTCAAGACCAGATGCACCGCAACCTACCCCCCGACATCACCAAAGTCGCCATTATCGGCGTGGTCTCGCTGGCTCTTATCGTCATAATATCAAAACTGCTCACCAACACCGGAACCCCCTTTCAGGGGGGAATTATCAGCGGTCACTCCGCCATCGGCTTCCTGCTGGCGATGACCATACTCTTCACGGCGAATAACCCCGCCATCGCTTTTCTAGCGATACTTTTAGCAGTTCTTGTCGCGCAAAGCAGAATAGAGGCAGGCTTCCACTCCCTCCGAGAGGTGATTTTGGGAGCCGTTCTCGCTATACTGCTCACGGGCTTAGTCTATCGCGGGTTGCCCTTGCTGAAAACCTTCTTCCCAAGCAAAAGCCCCGCCCAAACAAAGCAGACCGCTCTCCTCCCTCGCGCTATGCAGAGGGCGGCGGGTTCCATGAGGCGCGTCGAGGGAGACCCTACGCTTGGATAGTCATGAACGCCTCCCCTCGCTCGCCGAGTTTACGGAGGTAACAGTCGTTATTGCGATTCTGCTCCTGCTGAACGCGCTTCTCGCGACATCAGAAATCGCGCTCATCACCCTGCGAAAAACGCGCCTCAAACAGCTCCTTGAGGAGGGAAACAAGCAGGCTCTCTGGGTGGAGAGACTGCTCTCCGACCCGACGCGCCTACTCGCCGCCACACAAACAAGCATGATTCTTCTCGCCGTCTTCACGGCTTCTATCGCAACCATCACGCTCGTCCCCAAAGTCATTTTTTGGATGGATGCGAAATCGCCCGCGCTAACTCAATACAGCGCTCTCCTCTCTCTCGCACTCGTCATACTACCGTTAGCGGTTCTCTCGCTTATTATCGGCGGCGCAATTCCTAAAACCCTCGCCCCGCGCCATAGAGAGCGCTGGGCGCTTCTCGCCGCCCGTCCTGTCTATCTATTAGTCCGCCTACTCTCTCCCGCTACCGCCCTGATAACGCTCGGCTCGCACCTGCTGGCGCGTCCGTTTGGCGGGCAGGCGACGAATTTTATTCCCGCTATGAACGAAGAGGAGTTGAAACTGCTCGTAGAAGCCGGAGAGGAGCAGGGAGTCCTCGAATCCGAAGAGACCGAGATGATTACCTCCGTGCTAGACTTCACCGATACCGTTGTCCGCAAGGTGATGACCCCGCGTATCTACATGACCTGCGTCCCCGTAAACTCAACGCTTGAAGAGTTGCTACAGGCTATCCAGACCTCCGGGCATACCCGTATCCCCGCTTTCGAGGGCGATATAGACAACATCATCGGCATTATCCATGCGAAAGACCTCCTCCCGCTCGCCTTCGGCAAGAATAGAGCGCGGACGAATCTCAAACAGGTTCTGCGTCCCGCCTACTTCATCCCAGAAACAAAAAAGACCTCGGAACTCCTCGCCGATTTGCGCCGCACGCGCCAGCAGCTAGCCATTGTACGAGACGAGTACGGCTTAACGACAGGCTTAGTCTCTATTGAAGACCTCGTGGAGGAGATTGTCGGGGAGATTCACGACGAACACGACAGCGAAGAGCCGCTAGTGCAGGTGATAGATTCCGAGACGACTATTTTCGACGGGAGCATCTCCATTGAAGAGGTGAATGAGCGCATGGGGCTGGATCTGCCCTCCGAAGAGGCGGATACCCTCGGCGGGTTTGTGTTCGAGCTATTTGGGCATCAGGCTCTTAAAGGCGAGTGCGTGGAGTGGAAAGGACTTACCTTCTGCGTAGATGAGACGGATGGGAGGCGTATCCTCAAGGTGCGCCTATGTCAGAATCTACACGAAGCGAGCGATAAGTCTTCAGAATCGAACGAAGCGTAACGCTCACGCCTGTACAATTTGTTCGATGAGGCGTAGCAATGTGCTATCATTTAGATACTTTAGATAGGCGAGTCGCCGCCTACCAGAGCGCAAGGGGAAAACCCTCGAACGGTATTTCCCCGCTCCGCGCCCTATGTTTGCGAAATCAGGAGTAAATTAGAATGAAATACCGTCACAATGCACAGTGGAGACGCTCCGCGTTTCTGTGCGCCTCTCTATTCCTCACTCTGCCTATAATGGCTCAGGATAGCAGACCCATCCACGTCAACGTAAACAGCGAAAACGTCGTTTTCACAGGCATGGCTCCCCAGCAGGTGCAGGGGCGCGTCATGATTCCGGTGCGCGGCGTTCTCGAAAAACTGGGAGCGCAGGTCACATGGGTCGGCAAAACGCAGGAGGTTGTCGCCACCAACGGCAAGGTAGACATCACCCTCAAAATAGGTTCGCGCGAGGCGCGAGTCAATGGTAGGATAGTTCCGCTTGACGTTCCCGCGCAGATAATATCTGGCTCCACAATGGTTCCCCTGCGGTTTGTGGGTGAAGCGATGGGAGCCGACATCAAATGGGACGGGGGCAGTAGAACCGTGCTTATTACGACGGCGGGCGCTACGCCCAATGTCGAACCCCGCCGCGAACCCAGACAGGAACCCCATCGCGAACCCAGGCAGAATATCTCCATTGATAGCGTCAACCTAAGTACAACGGAGTGGCTCCATGCAGGTTCCGCCCTCACCGTAACGCTAAGAGGAACTCAGGGCGGACAGGCTTCTTTCCGTATCCCGGGTCTTGTCGAAGAGGTTGCCTTGCAGGAGGGGCGTTCTGGAGAGTACCGAGGCGCGTGGATAGTTCCCGACGGAAAGCGTATCCAGATAACCAATGCGCGCGTGTTGGGAAGCCTAAGATATAGAGGCGATAGCGCCCCTGCGCTCCAGTCTAGCGATACGGTGCGCGTGGATACCGTCCAGCCAGAGATTAGAGACATCGAACCAGAAGACGCCAGCAGAGCCTCAGTCTCTCGCCCGAACATCTACGCCGTTTTTGAGGATAGAGGTAGCGGCGTAGATTTGCGCTCCATCCGCCTCTCTCTGGATAATCGGGATGTGACGGCGACAGCCAACGTCACCCGAAACTTTATCGCCTACACCCCGTCCTCTTCTTTGAGAGCGGGAACGCATACGGTTCAGCTCACAGTTGGCGATAGAGCGCAAAACCAGACCATCGCGCAGTGGCAGTTCAGCCTAGATGCGGCGACGACAGCGGGAATAACCTCCGTAAATCACAACGCCAATCGCCCGCTTGAGCCGGGCGACGTTCTCCACGTAAAAGCGATGGGTATTCCGAGAAGTAGAGTTCTGTTCTCTGTAGGCAATATCAAAGGGGTGAAGATGACAGAGACCGCTACAGGAACTTACGAGGCGGACTACACCATTCGCAAAGGGGATGACACCTCTGGGTCGAGACTATCCGTTCGCCTGATAAGCCCCTCTGGAGAAAAGTTCTCGCACGGAGCGGGCAAACCCATCGATGTCAGAACAGGGAGACCTACCGCGCCCAGAATCCTCTACCCGGGAAACAGCTCTTCGCTCTCTTCCACGCTCAACATTCGCGGAACCGCTACTCCGTATACCAACATTAAAATACGGATAGACTACCGAGGCAAACTGGCGGGGCTAGTGACCGTTAAAGGCTCCGCGCTAGACACTGTCGTCTCCACAAATAGAGATGGGGCTTGGGAGACTCAGGAGGTCAATCTGCGAGGTATTGGAAGCGGAGTGGAGTACACCCTCACCGCCATCTCCGTAAACGCCGCAGGCGAAGAGTCCCCCGCTACGGTGATGACCTTCCGAACACGCTAGAGCGAGATTCTATTGAACCTGCCTCCCATTACACTTTGGAATGGGGGGCAAGGAGATTTAGAGGGCGCGGGCGCTAAAAGAAGCGATTCCCAACACTAGGCGACAAACTATGATATATCTGAAAAAGCCGTTCGCAATCGGCTTAATAGCGATGCTCAACGTAACAAGCGGGTGCGGGAACAGAGGGGCTTCCCCCGTAGCCCCCGCGCCGAAACCCTCTCAGACAGCGCAAGCGACTCCCGCTTCTGCGCCGACTCCGCATTTAGCGAATTTTACCGCCTCAACCAAAGACTTTTACCTCTCTCCTAAGCCGCAAAAGCGCGTCGCGCTCACCTTCGATGCGGGGAGCGACGACAAAGCCGTGAAGTTGATTTTGGAGGAGTTGGCGAAACATAAGACCCACGCCACCTTCTTTCTCACAGGGAAGTTTTGCGAGAAGTTTCCCGCAGCGGTCAAGGAGATAGCGGACGCAGGTATGGAGATAGGTAATCACTCCTATTCGCACCCGCATTTCACCGAGCTGACCGATGACGAGATACGCGAACAGCTGAGTAGAGCCGAAGAAGCCATACTCAAAGCGACAGGCAAGACCGCGAAGCCCCTGTTTCGCTTTCCCTACGGCGCGAGAAACAAGCGCGTCGCTCAGGTCGTGGCGGAGGCGGGGTACCAGTCTATCTACTGGTATGTAGACAGTCTGGACAGCGTTGGGAAGCCTAAGACCTCCGACTTTCTCGCAGACCGCGTAATCGCAAAAATTGCGGAGGGCGGGGTGTCGCTCATGCACGTCTCGTCTGTGCCCTCTGCGGAGGCGTTGCCGCGTATCTTTGAACACCTCGAAAAAGAGGGGCTGACCGCCGTGCCTGTGAGCGAACTCTTGAGCGATTGGCAGGAGGCGGAGCGCGAAAAGCAGGAGAAGCGCCTTGCGAGAGAGGAATCGAAAAAGAAGAGCGCGAAGTGAGTTATCACTTCGCGCTCTTCTCGCCAATTCAGGTATCTGTGTGGAACTACGGGGTGACGTTGACCTTGAACGTGCGAACAACGGGCGTTCGCAAACCGTACACATCTTTTACCGTCACGGTTACGACGAAAATGCCGGATTTATAGAAGGAGTGCTTGATGGCGCGTCCCTCTTTCTCCTCTTGAATACCGTCGGACTCGTCGAAATCCCAAGAGACTTTGAGCGGCAGTATACCCGCCGTCGCCTTAACGCGGTAGGTATAACTGTTTGCGCGAGGAAGAGCGGGTTTGTCTTCAATACGCTCAACGGTGATGGGAGTGGCATCAATCGCGATACGCGCTTGCCCCAGATACATGGTTCCGGGCGCGTCGCCAAAGATGCGAATTTCGTTGATTTCGGCGTTGTCGGCTTTGATATTGGGTATTGAGGAGATAGGAACGCTCAAAACGCTCCAACCTGTACTCTCCCCCGCCTGGTCTAACGGAAACAGCATTTCAGACGCTTGCCCCTGCGTATTGACAAGTTGGATACGCACATTCTGTATCTCTTTGGCATCTTGGTACTGCGTCTTCTTACTGCTCTGTTGTCCGCCCGCGCCACCAGCTCCGCCCCCGCCAGGGAATCCGCCGGGAGGTCCTCCGCCGCCCGGAAAACCGCCAGGAGGTCCTCCGCCCAGCAAGCCGCCCGCTTTACTACCAGTCTTGCTTCCCGCGCCGTTCTCAATAACTTTGACGGTAAACTGAAGGAAGGCGTTCTTGTTGTTCACATATCCGCCAAGGTTGACGGGCTTGCCAAGTTTGACGCTTGCGCCTTGAAACTGCCCATGCGTCTGAATTTTGTAGGAGAGGGTTCCGCTAATGTGGTTGTTGATATCCTCTTCAACAGTCCCGCTTCCCCAGCCAGAAATGGTTATCCCGGAGACGGCTTTGGGGTCTCCACGAAAAATATAAGAGTCCTGCGCGTTTGCACGCACGCCAAAAAGCGTGAGTCCCGCGGCGACGCTAAGACCGAACGCCAAGCGCGAACGGCGTTGTAACCCGTTTGATACGGCTTTCATACTATTTTCTCTCCTCCCCCACAGGAATGAACTACGGAAAGTTACTCTCTTCTGTTGACTACAAACTACTCGTCCGCTCGCTCAACGCGAGTGCGGTGAGCCGGAACCTGCAACCGCTCAATAGAGACGGCTCTGCCCGTTGAGGCGTTCACCTCAACCACCACGCCGCAAATCTGCGCCTCGCCTTCCGCCACCTCGAAGCGCGTAGGTAGCGCGGTAGTGGAGCGAGCGATAACGCTCTCATACCGCATTCCGATAATAGATTCGATAGGTCCCGTCATACCGACATCGGATAGGTAGGCGGTTCCTTTGGGTAGAATGCGCTCGTCGGCGGTCTGAACGTGCGTATGCGTACCGACAACGGCGCTGACTCGCCCATCCACGTACCGCCCAAAAGTCTGCTTTTCAGAGGTCGCTTCGGCGTGAAAATCTACGAAAATCACTTTGCACTGCCGACGTAAATCCTCCAAAACAGCGTCTATGGCGCGAAACGGGTCGTCTACCAACTCCATAAAGACGCGCCCCTGCATAGAGACCACGCCAACGGGAGTCCCCTTGCAAGAGTAGACCGCCCATCCATGACCGGGAACGCCCGGCGGATAGTTCGCAGGACGTAGTATCCGCGCCTGTTTATCGAGGTACGGATAGATTTCGCGCTTGTTCCACGCATGGTTGCCGAGCGTAATTACGTCGGCTCCTGCGTTTAGCAGAGCGTCCGATATTTCCGGCGTGATTCCGATTCCGCCAGCGGAGTTCTCGCCGTTAACGATTACAAAATCGGCTTTACAGTCCTGCTGGAGGCGGGATAGCCTCTCCTCAATTGCAGCGCGTCCGGGTTTTCCGACCACATCGCCTATCATCAATATCCGCATACAAACCGCTTTCTAAGCGCGGAGCCGCGCAAAGCGCCCAAGTACACCATCACTCTTTGGACGTTCCACAAATAGAATTGGTTATCCTGCTCCACAATAATCTTTCCTGACACTATTTTGAATAATAGACCTAGTATCGCATATTTTAGCGCCGTAAACGCCTAAAGAGTGCAAAAGGGCGAGAAGATTTATCCACGAACCTCTACGCTAGTAAGAGTTAGAGACATATATCATATGGGTGTGTTTCATTTAAGTTGGGAGAGTCTGTCTGGTAGGCGATGCGGCATAGCGATTCGCCCTCTGTACCGCTG
>CAIJLM010000244.1 GCA_903821495.1 uncultured Chthonomonas sp.
GGGCGTAAGATTATGCTAAGACGCTAAAGGACGCTTCGCCTAGTCCCCTGAGTCTCCTCATGCCCTTTACTAGGGTCGCGGGCGGGATTCAGGGCGCTACGGTAGACGAGGATATTGCTCTTTCGCAACTCCCACTCCGTATTCGGGTACAGTTCTGTGAGACGCTCTAGGGCTACGCCTAGCGGGATACTTTTGAACTGAACCGTCGCAGGTTGCGGGAAGGTGTGGAGTGCGTCGCAAACGAAATTGAGACCGTACTCCTCGTGCAGTTTACGCAGAACCTGCGGCAGAAGAGCGCCGCGCATTTGAAGCGAGACCGGCTTCTTCATAAGAGGACTATCTATCGCGTCCTCACGGCTAATCTCGTTCTTTTTTGGCGTGTAGACCTTGCTTCTATTGAGTGTAGACCCCGGTTGTAGCCCCTCCGCCTTACGCTGTTCGTAGTTGTTCACGTTCCATGTGGCGCTCCCCTCGCCCTTTTTCGCGAGGGTGAGGTAGTAACTATCAAAGCCCTTAGAAGGCTCCCGCGTCATTTGAATGGTGGCTTGCGAGTCGTCGTCAGACTCAATTCCGATTCGCGTTCCCGGCGGCAGTTTCGCTAGCTCCTCCTCCATAATTGTATGGAGCATATCCTTGCCTAGCCCCTGCATGGCGGGATTCAGAGCGTCGTAAGGGAGAGCCTCCCCCGCCTCTAGCCGCTTCCGCGTGTCTTCCGAAAGCCCTTGCGCCTGTTTCATAAACTCCATGCCTTTACGGTTCAGGTCTCGAAACCTATCCGATTTCGGCATATAGGCGTGGTCTAATTCAGAAGAACTCACGAGGAAGCGATACCCTTTCGGTATCGCCTCCCAACGCCCCAACACGCTCGCCGCCATCGCGTCCATAAGGTCATGCACGCTAACCTCGCTGCAGTACACTCCAAGAGAGGCGCTATCAAACTCCCGCGCCGATTCTTCGCGCTGAATGATGACTTTCGCTTTGCGCGTAAAGCCATCCCACAAGGAAGGAAACAGAGCCTCAAGGCTACGCATTGAGGTCTTGACCTTGAGTTGCGGGTCGTTGTCGAAGGCGACTAGGCGCGGCTCATAACGCGCTAATCGCGCTTGCGTTGATGTGGGCGCTACGGAGTTCGCGCTGAAAGAGGGATTTTGTGGATTCAAGAGAAGCGCGCTCAAGAAAAAGAAAGCCGTCATTTTGGTCTCCTTGTAAAGCGAAAAGCAGAAGCCCCTATCAATCCAGTACGGGGCAAGCGGATGTTACGGGGTGAAACTCACTCGCGTTACGTCGGCGTAGAGGGTGAAGGGAGCCGCCATGTCTATCACCTGTACTTCCAACTTATAGTAGTTGTTGGAGCCAGAAGCGCGAAATATATCGTTCTTGCTACCTGTAATCTCGCTAGGAGCCGACATATAACCTTGCGTGAAGATGTTCGTCCACGTACTCGGCTGATACCAGTCCAGAGTCGCAATCGCCATCCTGCCCGCGCCCGACCAGCTACAGCCGTAACTATAGAAGATAATGTTATAGGGAGAGCCTTGAGTCGGATAGGCGTGAACAGAGGTCAAATAGGTGATATGCGCTTCCGCGGCTTTAGCGGAAGAGGCGCTCACGCCAAACAAAGCGCCTGTAGAGAGAGCGATGCCGAGAGAGACTCTGGATACGAGTTTCATCTGAAAAACCTGCCTTTGCTTTTGAATTAACGAACAGCCTCCTCCTGTCACAAAGCGCTGACTCGTCTCTAGTCCGAGTCTAACACATCGAAACCAATTAGTCAATATAGCAGATAACTTTTCATGGGACAAGACGCGAAAAACTTTGCAAGTGTAACCTATATGACACAAATTATCTCACTCAGATTTATAGACATACATCTATTTACCTAGCGAAGTTGCGAGTTGGACGCTACCAATAGCGTGTAAGGGTTCAGGGTTGTGGGAATCTTCACATAACCCGCGCAACCTCTCCTAGCCCTCAACCCCTACCCCTTCTCCCAATTCTGGGAGAAGGGGTGAATGCACGGATGGCA
>CAIJLM010000245.1 GCA_903821495.1 uncultured Chthonomonas sp.
CTAATCTCAAACTGCCATCCGTGCATTCACCCCTTCTCCCAGAATTGGGAGAAGGGGCAGGGGTTGAGGGCTAGGAGAGGCGGGGTGCGGTTATGTAGATTCCCGCAACCCTGAACTTTCAGGCGGATATGTTTCAGATACCCTCCTCGCTCAGGATAATCCGATGACGATAAAACGACTCGAATTTACCGATAGATTCCGCGATTGGCACCTCACCCCTACTGAGTTTTCGGACTTCAACCTGCTGGTAGGCAAGTCCGGCGCGGGCAAAACACGCATTTTGAGCGCGTTCCGCACTGTGCGCGAGGCGGGGACGCGCAACGTGCGCGGTATCAATGGATGCGAGTGGGAAATAGAACTTTCGATAAGTGGAGAGACCTATTGTTGGAATATGGAGACCTCCGTTGTGGAGGGCGGCTACGATTTAGGAAACGGGAAGGACGACGACCAGTTAGGTGGACAAAAGCCGCTTATTAAGCGCGAACTTATCCGCCTTGCGGGAACGGAAACACCCTTGATTGACCGCACGGAAGAGCGCTTCCTTTTTAATGGGAATCCACTCCCCAAATTAGCGAACGACACAAGCGCTATCACCCTCCTGCGTGAAGAAGAGATGATTGCCCCTCTATATGTTGTATTGAAACGTATACAGTTTAGCAGAACTTCAGAAGGGAGTACGGTTGACCATAATTTTCGAGATGACATTCAACAAATAAATAGGGAATTTCAAGAATCTTCTAGGAGCCTCCAGTCCTTACGTGAAGCATCCTCTTTAGGATTCGATATTCGGGTCTGGTTATTACAACAGAATTACCCTGAACGGTTTGAAAGGCTAAAGAGAGACTATTCATCTATATTCCCCGGCGTGACCGATATAATGATACGAAAACGTCAGGCATTCGAGCCTAATAGTAGCAATAGTGATTCCAACGATATACTAACCATTGCAATAAAAGAAGAGGGAGTCAAAGACTGGATAGTCGCAGATAGGCTCTCTTCGGGGATGTACAAAACCCTTATTCACCTTATTGAGCTAGAACTCACTCCTGCGGGAACCGTTATCATCATCGACGAGTTGGAGAATGGTCTGGGCGTGAACTGCTTGGACGCGACAGTGGACATTCTCCTCCGCAGGTCGACCGAACTCCAGTTCATAGTTACCAGCCACCACCCCTACGTCATCAACAACGTGCCGCTAGACCGTTGGCGTGTCGTCACCCGCAAAGGCTCCGTCATCACCGTCAAGGACAAGAACGAGATTCCCGCCTTGCAAGGCAAATCGGCGCAAGACAATTTTATTCGCCTTATCAACGCGGTGGAGTATGAGGAGGGCATCCAGTGAACCTCTATTTCCTAACGGAAGATAGCGGGGCGGGGAAATTGGCGTACAAGTCATGGATACAACATCTCTTCCCGCACCTTACGGAAGCGCAAGCCATATCCGCCGTAGAGAAGAATCACTATTTCTTGTTAGCAGGTAATGGCTATCCCTCTTACCTCAACCGTATCTGCGCCGCGTTGCAGGATATTCAAGACTACGGCAACATAGACCATTTTTTTATCTGTGTGGATACCGAAGAGTTATCTCTTAAGGAGAAATTCGAGGAGGTTCAGGAGGTTTTGAAGCGTTCACCCGCCTTTGAGAACACGCACGTAATTCTCCAGAACTGTTGTATAGAGACGTGGTTTCTGGGGCATAGCGCCATGCTCAACGCCGAACCACGCAGTCAAACACTTCGTACGTATAGAGACTTTTATGATGTCAGCGCGAACGACCCCGAAGTAATGGGTGCATTCGCAACATTTAATAGGAAAGCGAAATTTCACAGCGCCTACCTCAGAGAGATGTTGGCGGAAAAAGGATACCGATATACTAAAAGCAACCCTGGTACCGTGTCTGAAAAGCGCTACCTTGACGCGCTGAAAGAGCGCCACAACGACACGGGGCATATCGCTTCGTTCGGGGGTCTTTTGGCGGCTTTCGCAAAAATTGAAGAGGCGGACATTCGCCAGTAATTCCGCCTATTTCTCCGCCTACGC
>CAIJLM010000246.1 GCA_903821495.1 uncultured Chthonomonas sp.
GTACAGCCCCTCCCCTTCCCCGATTCTGTAGGCGTAGGCGCGTACCGTATAGACCTGCATCCCAGCACGGGCGGAGACAACTACATAGATGTAAGTAGCCTCCCTTTTCAAATTCCACTCGGTGCGTTGATACCGCAACGCCAAGAAAATCTGCTACCCGCCTGCAAAAACCTCGGCGTGACACACATTACAAACGGCTGTTATCGTCTACATCCGGTAGAGTGGAATATCGGCGAATCGGCGGGACTGCTCGCACTCTACTGCGTTCAGCGCAACACGTCGCCCCGCGCCGTCCGAAATACGCCCTCACTATTAGAAGACTTTCAGAAATGGATACAGGCGCAAGGAGTCGAAATTGAGTGGCTCCAAACGCGCCCACTGTAAGGATACACTAATGCCAAACCTACCCGATGGAACGGGGCTTATCGCGCTAGACGCATGGCTAGAGCCGTTCGCGCCTGCCCTCAAAGCGCGTTACCAACACTACCTCAACCGCAAAGCCATGCTGGAAGAGCATGGCGGACTACTGGGACAAATTAGTCAAGGACACCGCTACTTCGGCTTGAATCGGGGTGAGGGCTACGGAACGCAGGGAGTCTGGTATCGGGAGTGGGCGCCAGAAGCAAAATACCTCGCCCTGATTGGCGACTTCAACGGCTGGGACAGAGGCGCGAACCCGCTAATTCGTGATGAGTGGGGCGTGTGGTCGCTTTTTCTGCCGGATAGCGAATACAAAAACCGACTAACCCACGGTAGCCACATCAAAGTACACGTCTACGGAAACAACGGAGCGCATGACCGCATACCCGCCTACTGCCGCCGCGTCGTACAGGAGGCGGACACCACGCACTTTGTAGGGCAGTACTGGCAGACTCCCGCCTTCCACTGGCGCAATCCTGTTCCTAAACTGCAGGGAGGTCTCCGAATCTACGAGGCGCATATCGGGATGGCGCAGGAGGAGGGCAAAGTAGGCTCGTTTGCAGAGTTCACCGCGAATACCCTGCCCCGTATCGCAGAGTTAGGCTACAACGCCATACAGATCATGGCGGTAATGGAACACCCCTACTACGGCTCGTTCGGCTACCATGTCTCAAACTTCTTCGCAGTCTCTTCGCGGTTCGGAACGCCCGAAGAGTTGAAATCCCTTATTGACGCGGCGCATAAGTTGGGGATTCGCGTCATCATGGACATTGTACACTCGCACTCTGTTAAAAACCTGAATGAGGGGTTGAACCACTTCGATGGAACCGACCACCAGTACTTCCACGCCCCCCCGCGAGGCGAACACCCTGCATGGGACTCTCTCTGCTTCGACTACGCAAAGTACGAGGTGTTGCGCCTCCTACTCTCCAATATCCGCTACTGGCTAGAGGAGTTCCATTTCGATGGCTTCCGCTTCGACGGCGTAACGAGTATGCTCTATCTCGACCATGGGCTAAACCGTGTCTTCACCTCCTACGCCGACTACATCAGCGAAAACACAGACACGGACAGCCTAACCTACCTCATGCTTGCAAACGACCTCACGCATCTAGTCGCGCCCCGCGCCATCACGATAGCGGAGGATGTCTCTGGAATGCCCGGTATGGCGCGTCCAACGCTGGAAGGCGGAGTAGGCTTCGACTACCGCCTCGCAATGGGCGTTCCTGACTTCTGGATTAAAACAGTCAAGGAGCTAGCTGACGAAGAGTGGGACTTATCCGACATCTTCCACACTCTCCTTAATCGTAGGGCGCACGAAAAGCATATCGGCTATGTAGAGTCGCATGACCAAGCCCTCGTAGGCGACAAGACCCTTGCATTTCAACTGATGGGCAGGGAGATGTACGAAAACATGGGGCTATTCCATCCTAGCCCGCTAGTAGACCGAGGAGTCGCCCTACACAAGATGATACGCCTGCTCACCTTTTCACTTGCAGGAGAGGGCTATCTCAACTTTATGGGGAACGAGTTCGGGCATCCCGATTGGATAGACTTTCCCCGTGAAGGCAACGGCTTTTCCTATCAGTACGCCCGTCGCCAATGGTCACTTGTCGACAACCCCGCCCTACGCTATGCGGGGCTAAACCGTTTCGATAAGGCGATGCTCGCACTTGATAGCGAATACAGCCTTCTAGAAGACCCCTTCATAGAGCGGCTGGCGTTATGGAGTAACGAGAAGGCGCTCGTCTATCGTCGCGGCTCTCTCGTCTTCGCGTTCAATTTCCACCCCGATAACTCCATAAACGGCTGGCGTATCCCCGTCCCTGATAGCGCAGACTACCGTGTAATTCTTGAAACGGATGCCTCCGTGTTTAGCGGACATGGGCGCGTTGAGGAGGGCGTTATCTACCCGCTACAGACGGAACCGACCTTCAACCGACAACAGAGCGTACAAATCTACCTCCCAAATCGGACGGCGCAGGTTCTGGCTCCGATAAAGAGTTAATATCGCCCTTCCGTAATCGCCCGCAAAAGTGGTAGAATATGCTATGCTTGACCGCTCTAAGGGGAACTCTAGCCGCGCTCCCTGCGTAGAAGTCACTAACACAACATTTTTGAACAACACCCCTGTTGCACAGTCGTTCGATATAAAAGGAGATAGATTCATGAGTAGCGCTCTGGCGGTTGCAACCGCCGATTTTGAGACCACTGTTCTCAAGTCCGATGTACCCGTCCTCGTAGATTTCTGGGCGGTATGGTGTGGTCCCTGCCGCGCAATTGCGCCCACCGTAGACGCAATCGCCGCCGAATACGATGGACGCGCCAAAGTTTTCAAGGTCAATGTGGATGATGAACCCGCAATCGCCGAAAAGTACAACATCATGTCCATCCCCACCCTCCTCGTCTTCAAAGAGGGTAAGGTAGTGGAGCAGATTGTCGGCTCAGTGCCTAAGCAAGTTATCGCAAGCAAACTCGACAAGGCTCTCTAATAGTCGCTGTCTACGAAGTTCGCCCTCCTGAAACCTAGGTTTCAGGAGGGCGAACTTGTTTTTACTCCGTCTAGGGCGGAAGAGGTCTCTTCCCCAACTACTCCACTTGCGCCACATCCTCCCTGCTTCCCACGCTCGGCGGCTCTAGTATCCGCCTCTGTTGGGGCGTAAGGTTGGTATACTCCTCCGCAGAATAGTAGTGTTGAGACCACGCAGAGTGACCGGGGCTGAACTTGTAGAGCAGAGCGCGACGCTGATGGTCAGCCCGCCAAGGCTGAGTTCCGTGTACAAGCGCTTCTGTAAAAATAATAAGCGAGCCTGCCTCCACGGACGGCTGTAAAACGTAGGGCGGGCGCACGTCCTGCGTTAATACTTCGCGGGGTATGCCTTCCAAAAACTGGCTCTTGTGCGTACCGGGTATGCAGGTGAAGCCTCCCGCTCCCTCTGGCGCGTCCGTCAGAACATATGAGAAGACCGTCAGTCCGTTTCGTATCCGCCCGTTGCGAACCTTATACCAGTGGTCGCTTTCGTGTCCCTCCCCGCCGTGCAGGTGCGCCCTATGGTCGCCTCTATCCATGCAGATACAGTAGTCATGGTCGAGTCGAAACTTCTCATGCACCAGTTCGGTGATGTAGGGCAGGGCTTTCGGGTGATCCATTAAGTCCTGAAACGGCTGTCCCCAGTTCGAGACTCGCTCCGTATACCAAGCGTGTCTCTCTCCCGCCACCTTCTCATCCAAAACCGCGTTGAGAACGGCTATCTCTTCTTTTGAGAGTACGTTTTTCACAACGAGAAAGCCTTGCAAATCGAAAAGGAACATCTCTTCTGGAGTCATAAAGTCCTAACCTTCGCTTTGTGATTGAAATAGTGTGTAGACGGACTACTCTTCGGAGACGCTTCTCTAACGCTCAACAGTCTCCAATATCTTCGTCTCGCCCTCATGCAAAAACGCTTTCAGCTCCGCAAGAAGCAGCGCCCTATCCCTAAGTCGGCACTCCCACACGATAAAAGCCTTCCAACCCTGCTCTTCCAGCGCCGCCAGGCTCTTTATATCGCGTTCGAGATTACTATTCAGCTTCGCATTCCAGTAATCCAGATTGGATTTAGGGCGCTTTGCCGCCTCGCAATTCGGGTGCTGGTGCCAAAAACAGCCGTGAATAAAAACCACTTTGCGCCTACTTACGAAAACCATGTCGGGCTTTCCAGGCAACTCCTTGCGGTGTAGGCGATAGCGAAACCCTGCGCCGTGTAGCATTCGCCGCACGCTCATCTCCGCGCCAGTGTCCTTCGATTTGACCGCACGCATCACTTCGCTACGCTTCGCCTTGTCCACTGTGTCCATGCGCTACCCATCCTCGTTGTCGAGAGCGGTCAGAACAGAGCGCAGTACGGCGGCGACGCACGGCGTGGCGACGCTGTTTCCCGCCTGCTTGCGGGTTGCGCCATAGGAGCAGACAATTTTGTAGGTATCAGGAAAGCCCTGTAGACGAAGCATCTCCCGCTCTGTAAGGCGGCGCTCTCCATTCAACAGCAGGTAGTTGTAAGAAGCGCCAGCGCGTAGGGCGCACGAGTAGGGGTACGCGCTGATATGCCCGCTCTTGTTCTCGTGCCAGAGGGTCGTTTCGCGAGGGCGAGCGCCTGCATACTTTTCCAGACGACTTTGGCGTATCTTTTCGGAGGCGAGATAGTAGTCCGACACGTCCTCTTCAAGGAGTTCCGCTAGGGGGCGCATAGGAACCCCTCCAGCGGGAAACTGAAACGCTACCGATTCGCGGAAGCCCACAATAAAGATACGCTCCCGTTTTTGTGGAAGACCGAAGTTCAGCGCGTTCAAAACGCGGTAGTGAACGCAGTAGCCAAGCCCCTCCAGAACCTCTAGGATTCTACGGAGGGTAGCGCCTCTATTGTGGTTGGCGAGGAGTTTGACGTTTTCCAAAACGAAAGCGCGAGGGCGCTTTTCGGCGAGGATACGGGCGATGTCGAAGAAAAGGGTTCCCCGCGCATCCTCAAAGCCCTTCATCTCGCCGCAGATACTGAACGGCTGGCAAGGGAAACCCGCGAAAAGCAGGTCGTGGCAGGGAATATCGGAGGCGGGGATTTTGGTGATGTCACCCCTAGGCTTTACGCCGAAGTTG
This sequence comes from uncultured Chthonomonas sp., assembly GCA_903821495.1. Lineage (GTDB taxonomy): Bacteria > Armatimonadota > Chthonomonadetes > Chthonomonadales > Chthonomonadaceae > CAIJLM01. Next base: position 5,048 of record CAIJLM010000246.1, read on the forward strand.
GCTTCGTAGGCGCGTTGCGCATCGGAGTCTATGTCGGAAGAGAAGACGCATAGAGGCACTACGCCTCGCTCTGCACAGACTATTTTTGCGGCGACGTGAAATCCCCCGATACCGCAAAACAGGTCTATAAAGCGAAGATTTTGAGGTTCGCCATCTGCCTTATGCACAGGCGTAGCGCTCCTTCCTAGCGCCGCCCTACGCCGCGTCGGTGTACTCGCCTACTCGTTGCGACTTCATCTCCTTGAGCATACTGCTGGCGGCGATAAGGAAGCAGATAGCGGAGGGTACTGCGAAAATCAGTTTGTTAAGTATCCAGAGAAACGGAATTATCTCGAATGGCAGAGAGACTAGAAGAAGCAGGTAGAAGCCCCAGCTCGCCGCGCTAAAGGCGGCGCGTGCGTTCCTCCCGGCACACTTCTGCCCGATACGAGCGAGTAACCATCCTAAAAATATAGGAACCACTATCCAAATAAGCCACGACATAGAACACACCTCTCACTTTCACGAAAGCCTGCCGCGCAGGAGTTTGCAGAGAACCACTGTATAGATTATACGTCGTTCCATGCGATTCGGCTTCAACTTTTAGCGAGGCTTTGCATAAAATTTTGGAGCGGCTACCCTCCCGCCATCGCTGGGGCGAAGTAGAGTTCCGCCGAGTCGGGAGTTTTCGCGCTGAGGAGGGGGCGAACGCTCACGCCATCAACGAAAACAGCAAGTCCGGGGCGCAGACGCTCGCCCTCGGTAAGCCGCGCCTGTATTCCCGGATAGAGGGCTTCTAAGTTCGCGATAACCTCGCGAAGCGTGGAGCCACCTACTGTCGCTTGCGTCTCGCCCTGCGTAAGGACGCGCAGAGCCGTCGGTATATGCACTATCGCCATACTAAATGCCCTCCTTTTCGCACTACTTTCGCGTATTTCGCGATTGATTCCCAAAGGATTGAAATTTTATCTGCGAAAACGTAAGAGTTCAGGGTTGGGCTTCTTCACTTAACCTCACCCAACCTCTCCTTCGCAAAGGAGAGGAGTTCTTCTGGTTTGAGATTAGAAGCCTGTGCGAAGCGTTCCAAGTTTGGGGCTTGATGCATTTTTTCGCGTGTTTCGCGGTTTTTACTCCCATAACCCTGAACTCTTACCGCGAAAACGCCTGTTGGCAGGTCTCGCTTTGATATGTTATAATGTTACTATTCACGCCCTTATACCCCCCATTTGAGGAGAACTCATGCGCTCTACCCGCCTGCTTTGTCGCGCTCTATTTGCATTTTGCGCGTTAATCGCTCTCTACGGCTGTCACTCCGCTAGCTCCGCCCTCAACGCGGCGGGAGGCGGAACCAAACGTACCGTTAAACCCGAAGACTACGGCGCTGTTGGCAACGGAATAACGGACGACACCTTAGCCCTCGCGAGAACTGCCCAATCCAATCAGGACATTGTTTTCACAACAGGAAAGGTCTACCTCGTAAGCGGACGCATCTCTCTCCTACCCGGACAGAAACTAAACGGCAACCACGCGACTCTCAAGAGGGCGGCGCAACCCGCCTCTATCACTACGAGCGTCTCCATTACAAGCGGTTCTACCACTCAAATTACAACGGATACGACCCCTATAGGCTACAGCGTCGGCAACTCGCTCGTTTTCAGTCAGGGCGGTCAGGCGCATTTGAACGGTCAGACGAATCTATCAACAAGTATGTCCAAAATCGTCTCCATTCAGGGGAGTGTGATAACCCTAGACTCGCCTATCAATCAGTCGTTTACAGGCGCGACGGATATTCACGTCTCCTACTCCACACTAGAACTCAAGAGCGGCAGTAGCGTCGCCGACCTCATCCTTGACGGAAATAGCGCGAACTGGTCTTGGGCAAGGTGGGAGTGCGCCCACGAAATCGCAGTAAATGGGAACCAGTGCGCTATTCAAAACTGCCAACTACTGAACGCACCTGGAGAAGGCGTTTTAATGCAGGGAACAGGGAACGTCGTTCGAGATACGACCGTCGCCAACCCAAAGGGCAACGGCGTACATATCGCAAACTCGGCGCACACCGTCATTGATAACGTCACCGTCCTCAACTCGAATCAGATTACGGCGATAGGGAGTCAGTCCGGCTGTATCGCAGGGTCGCTCAACGTAGACGATACCAGTATCGCAAACTGTAGCCTTACTAGCGGGATAACGGGTATTGGCGGCTTCGATAGCCCAACCAGTAGCAATAACACCTTCACCGCCAACTCCATCTATAACTGCGGAACCGGTATACAGGCGACGCTCGGCGCGGCGAACAATATCGTCTCCGCAAACCGAATCTATAACGCAGGTTCGCGTAACACAGGCATCGTGATAAGCGCGGACGCGAATGGCGGCTTTCAGGTACTCAATAACGTCTGCATAAACTGCGGCATACAGATTCGCTCGGCGACAAACGGCAGTTCCAGCGCCCCTTCCGGCGTACAGTGCATCTCAAATCACATCGAAAACGCCGACCTGCTCATCGGCGGCATAAATCGCTCGACGGTGAATCAGAACACGATTCTCGCGGGAAATCTGCGCGTCTTTCAGGCGTGCGATAACCTCGATGTGAGCAATAACTCCGTAGATAACACAGGCGACGCGACGCGCAACTGCCTACAGATAGACGCGAACAACATCACGAATCTCAGCCTTACGCAAAACACGCTGACCGGGGGCTTGGCGGGAGTATCTTTCGGGAGCGCAGGACAGGCGAATTTCAATATCGTGGGTAACAAAATGACCGCGCAACGCTCTTTTGGCATTCAGGGCTTAACGAATACCGGATTCCTAAGCGGCGCGATAACA
>CAIJLM010000247.1 GCA_903821495.1 uncultured Chthonomonas sp.
AGGTTCCCCCCGAAGGGGGGGGTGAGTAGTTACGGACAACAAGGGTTTGAAATAGCAAATCTGGAAGTTGGGAGCGATTGCGCTCTCTACGTCCGCCACATCCCAACCCTATCTGTACTGTAAGGATTCCGCGCTACTCCATTCCTAAACTAATCCGCCAAAAACGCGCTGACCGCCTCATTCGCAAGCAGTAGCCCCGCATGAGTCAGTTTAAGGGTATCAGCATCGTGAATAAGCCATCCCCGCCGTTCAAGGTCAGCGATAGGTTCTGCGAAGTAGGAGAGGGCTTCTATTCCGAAACGAGTCTGTACTGCGCTCAGAGAGATTCCTTCACGCAGTCGCAAGCCGAGCATCATCGTCTCGCCGAGCGTCCCTTCCGGCTCCAGCGTTTCCGACTCTACTGATAGGTCAAGCCCCTCCCGCACCTTGCGAATGTACTGCGCGGGCAGGCGCTCCCGCTTCCAACGCCGCCCATCCAGATAGGAGACCGCCCCCGCCCCGAACCCCAGATACTCCCGATTCTCCCAGTAGACGCGGTTATGCCGACACTGGCAGCCCTCCAGCGCGAAGTTGCTCACCTCATAGTGGTGATAGCCCGCCGAGGTCAGGATTTCGATAGCCCGTTCGTACATCTCCAGCTCCGCGTCCTCGCCCGGCAGTTCCAATTTGCCCCCCGCATACAATCTCTCGAAACGAGTCCCCGCTTCTAGTGTCAAAGCGTATAGCGAGAGATGTTCCGTCTCTATGGCGAGAGCGCGTTGAAGGCTCTCCTCCCAGTCCGCGAGGCGCTGTTTGGGCAGTCCGAACATCAAATCGAGGTTCAGGTTATCGAAGCCCGCCGTCCGCGCCGCTTGGAGGGCGCGTTCCGCCTCGTTCGCAGTGTGGAACCTGTCCATCGCGATAAGAATGGGGTCTTGAAACGCCTGCACTCCAACGCTCAGGCGATTGAAGCCCGCCTCTCGCATCTGCGCGAACTTCTCCGAGTCGGAGGAGGTAGGGTTCGCTTCGCTAGAGATTTCCGCGTCGTTCTGTACAACAAAATTGTCACCTATCGTTTTAAGTATGCGCGTTATCTGTTCGCCGCTCAGGAAGGTCGGAGTTCCCCCTCCGAAGAAAACGCTTCCGATAGAGCGCAAACGCTGTGCGTCGGAGAGGCTCTGTGCGGTCTGTCGAATGTCTTCGCAGATAGCCTTCACCGTATCGTCCACAATACGGCTCTGCGCCTTTTCGACGTAGGTATTGAAGTCACAGTAGGCGCAGTGCTTCGTGCAGAAGGGGATATGCACATAAATCGCCAGAGAATCGGAAACCATTCGCCCATGAAGAGACATAGCCGCTTGAGACGCCTTTCCACAATAAAACTGCCCTATTATAACGTATGTAGCGGGATTGCGCTCGGCGCTTTCGCGTTATTTATGGCGACCGCGTTCGCTCAACAGCCCCCCGCCCCTCAAAAACGGGTTTCGTTCCTTGAACACGCCGTAGGATTGAGCGAACTCCCCATGCAGCCCTGGGGAGCGATAGCGCGGGGGCACATCGCGCCCTGTTTCCTTCTGGATAGGAATCGGGCGGAGATGTTCACGTTTCCGCTTATCATCGGGCAGAGGCGCGTAGAGCAGGTCATTCGCAAGCAGGGGCAGGGGTTTGAGCGAACCTATCAGGTCTATGAGCGCAGAAGTAATGGGTTATCGTCTCTGAATACGGACGGCGACGACCTCCCTATAACGGATATTGACCGCCTTCGCAACCGACGCGCCACGCCTGTTGCCGCAAGCGCGAAAGGGGTCTACTGGGAGGCGCGAATCCCCTTTCTACCCGCCAACGCGCCGCAAAGAGTTAAGGCGCAGGAGCCGTTCTGGACGGAGGGCGAAGCCAGCGTCGTGATGTTTCCCGCGAACGCCGAACCCTCCGCCGATGGCTTGATACTGGTGGTGACTATCACGAATCGCTCACAGACGCGGCAGACGTGGTTTATGGACTTTCTAGGGGGAATCGAGGTCGCGCCGAACGGATTAGACCCTGAAAAATTGAAAATCGAGAAGGATGCGGAGACGGGGGCGCCGATATTGCGACACGAAAAGTCGCCGCTGACGTTCGCGCTGACGGGACGCTCAAGCCCTTTCACGCAGTCGGGCTATGCGGTGAAAAACAGTTTTCTCTCAGATGCGAACCTGCATAGTCTGCGGGAAGCCGATGGACAGATAAAGCCCGCCGCCCTGCGCGGCGATGCGACGCAGAAAAACGAATTGTCGGAGTGGGGGCTTCTGCGTGTGGATAATATCAGCCTCGCGCCCGGCGAAACGCGCACGCTAACCCTCTGCGTAGGCGCGGGCAAGGACGGCGAACAGGCGAAAGAGGCGGCGACGACGCTTCTGGGTTTGGTAGAGGACGCTCTGCCGGATGGCAAAGCGAGAGAAGGAGGCGGGTTGCTTTCGCAAGCGCGTAAGGTCTATGAGCGCGAGGCGGCGGCGCGGGGCGGCAGTCCCGTCTTCGAGGGGCTTATCGCCCAGTCGCTCACAAATATCACGCAGACGGATTTGCGGCGCGTGGGAGTCGCGAGTCGGGAGCAAGGGAGCGGCGTAGAGGGCGGAATCTATCATCCGGCGACGGGCGGGCTTATCGCGCCAGGGTGGAGCGCTGTGCGTCCTGAATGGTCTGCGGCGCAAATCAACGCGCACCTGCTCAGTCAACTTGACCAGAATCGCCCGCTCACAAACCCGATAGCCACTGCGCCGACCAATCTTATCGCGCTGTGGGAACTCTACCAGGTCTCCCGCGATAAGGGGCTTCTGGAACGCGCCTACCCCGCCGCGAAACATCGGTATCAGGAACTGCTCTCTGCGACGCGCTCTGCGGTGAATCCGGGGCTGTTCGCGTGGTCTTCCGCCTCGCAACAGGCGCAAGCGCTGGCGACGCGTCCGTTTTTAGTTCGCAACTCCGGCAAGCCCTTCGCACCGGAGATTTCGGCGTATGTAATACGCTCCGCGAAGACGCTAATGAGAATCGCGGAGATACTGAACCTCCCCGACGAGGAGCGCAAGGGCTATCAGGCGGAGATTGACGCGACCTCCCTCACTCTGAATACTCAACTCTGGGACGCGCTGAGGGGAACCTACACGCCGAAAGCGAACGGACAGCCTCTCACATTAGAGGAGGCGGATTCGATTACGACCCTGATTCCGTTGATAGTTGGAGCCGACAACCTGCCGGAAGAGAGACGCAAATCGCTTCTGCAATCGCTAACGAACCCCGAAATTTTCTGGAGTCCCTACGGGCTAAGAAGCCTTTCTAAAGCGAGTTTCGCCTATCGCCCTGCGGTTGCGGGCGTGGGCGGGGTACACTATGGGGTGAACTGGCTGATATGGAAGGCTCTGCTGGATATTGGCGAGACGGAGACGGCGGGACGGCTGGCGCAGAATCTTCTGAACGCATACGCTCAGGCGCACACGCTCTGCGGCGGCTACCCGGAGTGGCTGAACGCGGAGACGGGAGCGCCGCAGGGAGCGAGGGACTATTCGGGCGACGCTTGCGTTTTGTGGCTACTGCATAGCGCTTATCACACGCTCGGAACCTTCTCGGCGGGCTTCGATACGCAACTCATCAGCCCCTACTACGATAAACAACAGGACAGGGCGCGGTGCGGCTTTCGCGTCTCTTCCGCAAGCGGTTCGGGGGTTATCGTATGCGTGATGGGCAAGCCGAAAGCGAACTATCGCTTGCAAGGAACGCTCGTCGGAACCGTAGCGTCGGACGAAAATGGAATGGTCGTCGTGCGCGTTCCGAAAGACTCGACGGCGCAGTCGCTGGAAATCGTCCCGGAATGAGAAAAGAAATAGGATGCAGACACCGCTACAAATCGAGGGAACTTGGGAGCAAATCGCGACTCTTGGGCGAAGCCTAATAGGGCGCCGCGTGCGCCTGACTGTGCTTTCCGATGAGGAGGACGCTACGGAAGAGCCGGGATTGGCTGTTTCGGACGCTTCCAGCGAATCACTTCAAGGGGTATGGGACTTCATTCAATCCCTTCCGCCCTCCAAACTTACTGCGGAGGATTGGGAGCGAATTGAGCGTGAATTTAAGGCGGAGCGCGATACATGGGAAGATGAGGCGACTCTAGGGTAGTATCGCTTGCTTACATTTTTTCGCGCCTTTTCGCGTTTTTCGCGGTAGATTCGCATTGTGCATCGCTCTTTTCGCGGTGAATTCCCAAAAGAGCGCAAGAGGAGAAACAGGGTAGCATTTGAAGCGCGTCTGGCTCATACTATGCCTCGTTGTTATCGCAGGATGTCGCCGCGCCCCCGTTCCGGGCATGGCGGATGTCCCCAACCTCTCCGTCGCGCCCCGCGCCGCTTATCAAGACGTAAGCCCGCGCTGGTCGGCGGACGGGAAGCGTATCGCCTTCCTACGCGCTACGCCGGACAGAAAACACCAACTTTTCATCGCGGACGCGA
>CAIJLM010000248.1 GCA_903821495.1 uncultured Chthonomonas sp.
ATGGATAGCGACCGCGCCAACCGTGTGCGTTCTACTCTCTGCACTCTCTTCACTGCGCTCGGAGTGATAACTCTCGCCTTTTGGGGCGGAAAGCCTTCGCGTACCGCCGCGCAACCCGCCGATAACGACATGGCAGTCTACGATGGCGGCTTAAAAGGTTCGTGGCTAGACTGGTCGTGGGCGGAGCGTAACCTCGCCTACCAGACCGTTACCTACCAAGGCAAGCCTACGGCGCGACTCGTTCCCGCCGAGTTTAAAGCCCTCTATTTCCACTACCCCGCCCTCTCTCTTAAAAACTTCACCGCCCTCTCCCTCACCGTCTCTGGCGGAGGCGCTGGAGGGCAAAAACTTATCCTCTGCTTCGCTGACACGCAGGACAAATTCGGAAAGAAGGCGGATTTAACCGACTATATTCCCGGAAAGCGCATCCCCGCAGGCTCATTCGTAACCGCGACGATTCCCCTCAGCGTGTTCGGAATGGAGCGAATCAACGGAATCCGCCTACAAGACGCGACGGGCAAGGCGCAGTCCCCTGTCTACTTTGGCGATATTCGCTTCGTTCGTAGAGCGCAGAAGCCCCAAATCCTAGAGGTCTCGATGGAGGCGGATGCAACCAAAGAACTCGGCGAGATAAGCCCCTACATCTACGGTCTAGCGCATCACACGCCCGAACACTTCTCCGAACTCAAAATTCCGCTCTCCCGTTGGGGAGGCAACGCTAGTACACGCTATAACTGGGAACTGGGAAACGCATGGAACTCCGCCCGCGACTGGTATTTTCGCAACGGAAACTACGGCGCGACCACGCCCGAATACCATCGCCCCTCTAGCGTCGCCGATAAGACTATCAACGAGGAGAGGGCGGCGGGGGCGGCTACGCTTCTGACCATTCCCGCAATAGGCTGGGTGGCGCGTAGCGATGACCAGAGCGTGGAATCGAAGGGGGTTCCCGCAGGGGGAGGCGACGCGGTTGCCCCGGGTTCAGGCGCGATACCGGGCTACGACCCCGCCGAAAATCGGCGACGAGTCTCCGTTCGCTCTGTAGCGCGAAAGGGCAAGCCATTCATCGACCCGCCCGACCTTACGGACGACGTAGTGTATCAAGACGAGTGGGTATACCACCTTACAAATAGGTACGGCAAAGCGAATGCGGGAGGCGTGAAGTTCTACGCGATAGACAACGAGCCGGACTTATGGGACTCCACGCATACCGATATGCACCCTGTTCGCATGGGCTATCAGGATATGGCGGATACGTTTGCAACCTACGCCAACGCCATCAAGGATGTAGACCCTTCTGCGCAGGTTCTAGGACCCGTTGCGTGGGGATGGACGGGCTACTTCTTCTCCTCAAAAGATAGAGGCAAGGATAACTACGCTACCCATGCCGACCGCGCCGCGCATGGCGATACGCCCTTCTTAGCGTGGTTTTTGCAGGAGACCGCTCGTAGGGACAGAGCGAAGGGGCGGCGCACCCTAGACTATCTGGACATCCACTACTACCCGCAGGGCGCGGGTCTCTACACGGGGAAGACAGACGTGGATACCAACGCCCTCCGCCTTCGTAGTACGCGCTCCCTTTGGGATGAGACCTATGGCGACGAGTCGTGGATAGGAACGAGCATCCAACTTATCCCGCGTATGCGTCAGTGGATACAGAAGAGCTACCCCGGAACGAAACTGGCGATAACAGAGTGGAACTGGGGCGCGGATACGCATATCAACGGCGGGATTGCGATAGCGGAGGTTTTGGGGATATTTGCGCGGGAGCGCGTGGATATGGCGTGTTACTGGACTTCGCCGCCCGTCGGTTCGCCCGGCTTTCTCGCCTACAAGATGTACCGTAACGCCGACGGCAAGGGGCATGGCTTTGGCGATACCGCTCTTCATGCCGATTCGAGCGACGCTGACCATATCTCCGTTTTCGCCAGCCTTGACAAGAAAACGGGGCATACTACCCTTATGCTCATCAACAAAACGCCATCGGATACGGGCAAAATAACGCTTCGCATAAAATCGAAGGAGAAGTTAAGCGCGGCGCAGGTCTACCGATACAGCGAAGAAGAGCCGAAAATAGTACAGTCGCTTCCCGCTCAAGAGATACAGGACGGGAAACTAAAGATAACCCTGCCGCCCTACTCGATTACGCTTTTACGGTGTAAGTAGCGCAGGACAGGGAGGGGTTAGGTCAAGAGAGGTTTCGGTCTATGCGTCGTCCCATTGTAGAAAGCGTCCAAGAATTTACGCTCCGCCGCGATATTCGGAGCGACTGGATAGTGCTACTTTTTTTGGGGCTGCTTATCGTCGCTTTCGGCATCTATGTAGTGATTGGCATTTTTGTCCCTGACAAAGCCCACATGGCTCCCATTCTCTCTCTCGTCCTCTTCCTCGTCCTCGCTATCCCCATTGCGATTTGGCACAACCCCAAAATAGGGGTCTATCTCCTTATCTTTTGCGCCTGCGTCTTTGTGCAGTCTCCCAAAGAGGAGGAGCCAGACCCCTTCACGGTTGTCCCCGTCTTCTGGAACGTCAGCACCATCGGCTACAACTACCTCAATACGCAGGCGCTCGGCTCTATTCAGTTCAATATGGGCGAAGCCATCATCGTTGCGACCCTCGTCTCTTGGGGTATTCAGGAGATAATGCGGAGCAAACTCAAGATACGCAAGGGGCTATTCTTTCCTTGGCTCACCGCGTATATGATTATTGCGATGCTAGGCGGCGTAAACGGTATGGCGACGGGAGGCGACCACACCTTCGTTTTATGGGAGTTGAGGGCGCAGGTCTACTTCTATCTCGCCTACCTTATGGCGACGAATATCTTAACCGATAGAGCGTCGGTAATGAAAGTGTTGTGGGCGATGACGATAGGTATCGCCCTCAAAAGTGTTGTCGGAACGCGCAACTTCATCGCCAACCCGAACGTCACGGCGGACGAGGGCGTTTTGCGGCACGAAGACAGCCTTGTGATGAACATGGTGGTGTTGGGCGCTCTGCTTTTGGGCATTGGCAAGATGGACGTAAAACTGCGCCGCACAATGCTTCTCTTCGTGCCTACCTGTATTACTACCGTTTTGGCGAACGGGCGACGCGCCAGTATCGCCGCGCTCCTTCTCGCTATGCCAATAACAATGGTGATGTGCGCCGTGATGATGAAGGAGAAGCGTAAGCAACTTATCACAATAATGGGCGTTCTCGGCTTTGTTATGGCGATATATACGCCCATCGCATGGAACGGCAAGGGGGTGTGGGCGTTGCCCGCCCGCGCCATTCGCTCGCAGTTCGACCCTAGCGACAGAGATGCGAGTTCAGACTACTACCGCCTCGCCGAAACCGCCAACCTCAAGTACACTCGCGACCTAAACCCTTGGATAGGCTACGGCTACGGCAAGGAGTACATCACTATCTGGGAGCAGTACGGGCGCACGGATGTCTTTGCCCGAATTCTGCCGCATAACGGTATCATGTGGATATGGATGCGTTTGGGACACCCCGGCTTCTTCTGCTTCTGGATGTTCTTCGCCTCCGTAATGATTTGGGGTCCTCAGAAACTCAAGAGCGTCCGCGACCCGAAACTTCAAGTACTGGGCATATTCGCTATTGGCGCGTTTCTTATGCTCGTTATGTACGGGAAGTACGACCTCGCCTTCGCCAACTACCGCGCCATGATTCTTGTGGGAACTCTGCTCGGAATATGCGCCGCAACCCCGCATATAGACGACCTGCAAGAGCAAAAACGCATTGATGATATAGAGGCGTTGACCTTCCGCACCCCCGTCGAAACGCCGGAAGAGGTGAGCCGTCACGACGAAGAGGCGGAGGAGTGGCGCAACCGCACACAGTGGTAATTTTTTAGAGGCAATCATGCAAACCCCGCTACGCATCGCCCTCGTTGGCGACTATAATCCCGAAGTCATCGCGCATCAGGCGATACCCCGCGCTTTCGCGCTCCTCTCCGAAGCGCAGTCCCTCTCAATACAGGCGGATTGGCTCCCCACTGAATCCATCACAGGAGACGATAACCTCGCCTCTTACCAAGGGGTCTGGTGCGTTCCTGCAAGCCCGTATCGCAGTATGGAGGGGGCGCTGATAGCGATACGCTACGCCCGCGAGAACCGCCTACCGTTTCTAGGAACCTGCGGGGGGTGTCAACACGCCATTATCGAATATGCGCGTAACGTTCTGGGTTGGCGCGAAGCCGACCACGCCGAAACCTCTCCCGACTCGTCTCTGCCCATTATCTCCCCGCTGGAGTGCGCTATGGTGGAGGTGACGGACACAGTTCGGCTTCGAGAGGGAACGCTTATCGCCAACGCTTATGGGAGTTTGGAGGCGACGGAGGGGTATCGCTGTCGGTATGGGCTGAACCCAGAGTTTCAAGAGCGTCTATTGAGCGGTTCGCTACAGGTAAGCGCGGAGGACGCGCAAGGTAGTATAAGAGCGGTGGAACTTGAGGGACATCCCTTCTTCGTCGGAACGCTCTTTCAGCCGGAACGCGCCGCGCTTCAAGCGCGTATTCCGCCTCTCGTCTCCGCCTTTGTCTCCGTCATCGCAGAGCGTGAGTAGTTACCTAATCTTTGGGGAACTGCGCCCACTCCGCTGTCGCTATAAGGGAGCGCATTGCATCGGGAGTATAGTTCAGCTTCTCGGCGGACTGGATCGTATCCTCAAGGTCTACGCCGTACCAGTTCCGCTTTTCAGGGCGCGACAAACCTGCGATATTGAGGGGAGCGATGGCGCGGGCGACCTCTTCGGCGAAGGCGGAGGCATCCTGCGCCTCGCCGCTACGGAGGCGGTCGCAAGCCTCCCAAAAAGAGGGCGCGAAGTCGGCTCTATCCAGCCCTAAAAAGCGTGTGATAAGACGGTTTTTTTCTACGCGCCGCGCCATCTCGCTATAACTTGCGGCGGCGAAATAGAACATAGAGAGATTCGTAAAGAGCGGGAAGTTTGAAAAAGAGGCATAGGAGGCGGAGACCAGATTCGCGGTAGCGTCCGCCTCCGCTAAGGAGGCTTTTGCGTACTCTTGCAAGCCCTCCGCGAAAGCCGGGCGGCTCCAACACTCTCCAAAAAGTCGCCCCAACCGCTCGATACCCAGAAGCGTAAGCGACATACCGCTACTGAAAAGAGGGTCTACAAACGCCGCCGCAGAGGGTAGCAGACACCAGTTTTCGCCCGCCATCACGCCTGCCTTCCACGCTGGAGAGCCTTCGAGCGGGGAGACGACACGCAGGCGATTGTCGTGCACGTCCACCTCTGCACCAATTCCAAAGAACGTGCCACGGATCTGTTTTTCAAAGCCTTCGACATCCTGCGGAGGCAGGTAGATCGTGTAGGGATCGTTCAGTGCCTCGACC
>CAIJLM010000249.1 GCA_903821495.1 uncultured Chthonomonas sp.
AAGCAGGGCAAGCCCTTCACGGTGCGCTATCACCTGCTTACCCCGATGCTCCTCAACCAGATGCAGAAAGAACACGTAAGGAACCAAGCACTCAATACGAAAGTAGCGAGCCTTGCACAAGCGCATAAGGCGGAGGTCGCTACGCTGAGAGCCGAAAACGCCGCTATCAAGGCGGAACTTGCTTTGATGAAACAGGCTCAAGCGAAACAGCAGGAATTACTCTCGAAACTCGCGGCGTATGTTCAGAATAGCAAGAAGAGCGTTACGACGGAGAAAGCGAACTTCGTACAACACTAGCGATTGAGTTTAAGAACGCCCTTCAGAGAGCCGTTGGGAGGCTTTCGAGGCAATAGGCGAATGTGAAGATTTTTTCATTTGACCAACAACCTTTCGCTCTTTCTTGCATATATCGGAAGGTATTGACTGTCCAATTTTGCCTCTTTTTGCCGTTCTGCCGGAGTGAATCTTTATCGCAGGTTGACTAATGCGATACAGAACAAAGCAAAAGAAGGGGAGAAAATTATGGACGAACAACACAAGGAATCGAAGCGTAGAGAGCATAAGTCAAGCGAGTATCGAGAACGTCTGCTTGAACGAATGATAACGTTGCCTTATAACGAGGCTTTCCCGCGTAAACTCGTTGAGTTTACGACGAAGTATGACGAGACATCTAGGCGATATATTTTTGAGTGCAAGTGCGGGACGACTGTTAGTTCAACCAGACCAACGCAAGTGATGCCAGAACTTCGGGTGTTTCTCAAAAATTCACATCACTACCCCGATTTCGTTAGGGGCAATTGCCCTCAATGCAACTGTCAGCATACGTTGTATCTAGTTGACCATATCCTACCTGCCCTTCAAGCGACTTATGGTAAGGACGCTCTTGATAGACGCGCAACGGAGTATTTCAAGGGTTTAACGGCAACAGAACAACAGTCTCTCAGTGTATATAGTCCGAGATTAACTCTCGTAAACTCAGACTGCCTGCAGTTCAGTTGTCCGTATAAGGCTCATTGGATTCCTAAGTCCGTATCGCTTGACAAGGCGAGGTCGGACAAAAGTGAGAAGGAAGATGGTTGATTAGCATGGGGCAGGGCGGTAGAGGCAGTTAAAATTGCGTAGAAATTTTAACTGCCTCTATTGACAATCATATTCTGTCGGTGTATACTTATGATAGCCTAATTTCAGTTTTGAATAAGGCGTTCCAACTAACTAGGGGCGACAACGTCGCGTTTTAAGAAGCCGGAGACTGCTTCTTGACGTGATGTTGTCGCCCCTTTTTTGTCGTTTCTGGAAGGAGACATTTGAGAATGAAGCGAGAGAAATCTATGGAAAGGCGCACCGTTCGTGCGCTGGTGGTGCTAACGCCAGACCTAGTCCACAGGCTGGACGTGATGGGCGAGAAGCAGGTTATGAGCCGAAGCCTGTTAATTCGACTGGCTTGCGAACGAATGCTGGTTGACTTTGACGGCAGAAAGGTGGAGATGTAGATGACTCGACACTTTGGGGGGAGACCCCGCGACCTATTTAGCGCCGTGAGCAACACGGAGGCTAAGAATGTAGCGCAATCAGGCTCTACTGATAAAGGAGGAAAACAACCATGATACAGACAAGAGAGGCGGCGCGTGTGAACGACGCAACCGCCTCGATTCGCACAAGCACTCAACTCTATTGTAGCACATTGAAGGCGACCCCGCTTCTTCAAGCGTGCGCTCGGTACTTGACGGTGGGTAGGCAACAGGGCAAGCACCGCGCCGCGCCCTCAGCAAGCATCGGTACACCCGCGAAGGACTTTGAGGCAACCTATTTCGGAACTCTCGCCGAAGTGGTGTTCTTGCATTGGCTTGAGGAACAAGGCGCATCACCGACTTATAGCCTGCTTGATAGGATGCCGGTCACTAAGCCCGACTTTGTGATGGATGATGTTGCCTACGAAATCAAGTGTTCACCACCCGGTAAGAAGTATCTTACGATTTCACGGAGCCAACACCTGAATCCTGCGAGGAAGTGCGATTTCTACATCCTCGCCCTCTTTGAGACCCCCGACACGATACGCTTCTGCGCTCCTGTCCCTCATTCTGTGGTTGGAGAATGGCGACTGATGACTAACGGGCACGCGCCATACTATAGCGCGAGTCGAGCAAGCCTAACGGGGCGTGAAGCGTCTGCACCACAGACTTCGAGACTCCATCTGGAGACATCTGAGTTTTTCTCCACCTTGTTCTCTGACTATCCGTCAGACGAGTTATGCTTAGAGATTCGCCCTTTGTACCCGCAGTGGCATAACCGTAACGGCATACCTGATGGAACGCGACGTTGGTTCTCTCTGACACCGGAAGGGATACGCGAGGCGACATCCCATGCCCAACGTTTAGCGGGTCTCTACGATGTCTTCTTTGGTGTTCTTCCGCGCTTGGGGAGGGAAGGGAAGAGCGAAGCAGTCAATTTCGCTGGTTGCCTCTGGTGCGACATTGACGGCGGAAGCGAAGGCGTAGAAGGGGCGCAAAGCCTCCTTGATAAGGCGGTAGACGGCGGCAAGATACCCGCGCCGACCTTCTCTGTGATAAGCGGGAATGGACTTCACGCCTACTGGAAACTTGCGGAGGCAGTTCCTTTAGACGATGACGGGCGTATACGCTTCAAACAGACCTTACAGCGCCTCTGCCGAGTTATCGGCGGTAGTAGCCCGCTGGCTCACGCTGACAGTTCAAGGGCGGATGTCGCTTCGTTGTTGCGGGTTCCACATACCTTTAACCGCAAGGTCAGGGAGACCCCGCTCCCTGTACATTTCAAGTCTACGGGGAATGGAGATGCGCCGCAGTCGCTAGTATGGTGGAAAGCGAACCTCCCCGCGCTTCCACTGCCACCACCCTCGAAGCCTACGCCCCTATTCCCGTCTGGCAATGTTACGCTCAGGCTCCGCCGTTGGGCGACTGAGGGGTATCCAGAGGGCGAACGGCATCCTAGACTTGTGCGCGATGCAAAGTGGTTGGTTCGCACTATTGGTTTGGACAAGACCCAAACCTTAAACCTACTGATGATGAAAGCGAATGCCTCAACAGGTTCGCATCCAGTCTCCGAACACGAACTGAAAGGGATAGTACAATGGGCATGAACTTCAACGAAGTAGTGGCAACGGTCAAGGATTCTGACCAATCGCAACTTAACGCCATTATGGATGCCTTGAG
>CAIJLM010000250.1 GCA_903821495.1 uncultured Chthonomonas sp.
CGATCTGACCTATAGAAGCCTCCGCAATGGGGATTCCGATGGATAGCAAAGATGTGGCGTTCCGGTGTTCCCTCGTGACGACGGACGGAGAGCGGCTCATAGACTATAGTTCTGGGCATATCTCTACCGAAGAGGCGCGTCCCATCATCGAACTGGCGAATCAGAAGTTAGGAACGCCCTCTATTCGGCTATTCCCCGGTGTTTCGTATCGCCATATCGCGCGCTGGGCGGAGGGGCCCACGAATGTCAAGACCGCGCCCCCGCATGAGAACATGGGCAGGCTTCTCTCCGAAATCTACCCGGAAGGGGAGGGGGATACCAAAATCATCAAGTTCATTGAGGACTCTATCAATCTACTCAACGACATCCCCTTCAACCGTCAACGTAGGGCGGAGGGCAAGGCTACCGCGAATATGCTCTGGCTTTGGAGTCCGGGACGCGCCCCCCTCCTTCCCTTCTTCTTGCAACGGCGCGGCATGACTGGAGCCGTTATCTCGGCGGTGGATGTGGTACGCGGGCTAGGAAAATTGACGGGATTAGAGATTGTCGCGGTTCCGGGGGCAACGGGCTACTTCGACACAAACTATGAGGGTAAGGCGAAGTATGCGATAGACGCGCTCACACGGCACGATTTCGTCTGGATACACGTAGAGTCGCCGGACGAGGCGGGGCATCTGGGAAGCATCGACGAGAAGATTCGGGCGATTGAGAACTTCGACAAGAAGGTTGTGGGCGTTCTGCTCAAGGAGTTGGAGGGAGTTCAGGATTTCCGTCTGCTATGCGCCCCTGACCACAAAACGCCCATTAAAAGGCGCGGTCACTCGGTGGGACCCGTTCCGTATCTGCTCTACGATTCGCGTAAGACTCTTCGCAGGGGCGCGATGTACCCGTATGACGAACGCGCTGTGATGGAGGCGAAATCGGTGATTGAGGATGGGTATCGCCTGATTGACGACCTGTTTCGAGAATAGGAGGGCGCATTGGAGATGGAAAGACAGATACGAGTGGCGACGAAAGCGGACGCGCAGGGTATTCTTGCAATCTACGCGCCAATAGTTCAGGAGACGGTCATCTCCTTTGAGATGGAACCTCCCTCGATTGAAGAGATGGAGTGGCGGATAGATAGCACTCTCGCACAGTACCCTTGGCTCGTCTGTGTGGAGGGCGAGCGCGTCTTAGGCTACGTCTACGGTTCGCAATTTCGGGCGCGTACCGCCTATCAGTGGTCGGTGGAGGTGACGGTCTACGTGCATCCCGACGTTCATGGGCAGGGCGTAGGGAAACGGCTCTACCACGCCCTGTTCGACATTCTGCGTCAGCAGGGCTATGTCGCTGTGTATGCGGGCGTTACGCTTCCCAATCCCGCTAGTGTAGGGATACACGAGAGCATGGGCTTTCTGCCTGTCGGGGCGTTTCCGCTTGCGGGTTTCAAGTTTGGCGGATGGCGCGATGTAGGCTTCTGGTATATGCTTCTTAATGAGCCTACCGCCACGCCAACGCCGCCAATCCCATTTCCTCAGATATTAGAGAGAGTAGGTGTGATATGATTACGCCGCTACTTGAGTTGGAAGGAACTGTTGAGGAGATACAGATACGGCTTGCCGATTTTGCAGGACAACGCCTTCATGTGACAGTGCAGCCTATAGCGATACCCGCAGACGCTCCGCATGAGGTTCCACCTAAGCATGGTATCATCGACAAAATTTTGGCAAGAGCGCAAGCCATTCCACCGCAGGAACGCGCCAAAATGCCCGTGGATTTGGCGGAACAGCACGACCACTACATTTATGGTCTACCTAAGAGATGAGGCGCATCTTCCCGTAGAGCAGTTCTGGCGTTTCGCGACTTTCCCGCAGATAGCCGAACTTTCGGAGAGATTTCGAGGTAGAATCCTTTGATACAACTGACGCAAGTTCAGGCGCAAGCGATACGCGCTCATGGGGCGGAGGAGTTTCCGTTCGAGTGTTGCGGCGCTCTGATGGGCGTTGTGCAGAGCGGCGAGAAGATTGTGCAGGAGATACGCCGACTTGCGAACACGCACGAGGACGAACGCCAACGCCGCTTTTTGATTGCGCCGGAGACCATGCGCGACCTGATGGCGGAAGAGCAGCGTAACGGTAAGACCGTTCTCGGATTCTACCACTCGCACCCGAACCACCCCGCCTTGCCAAGCGAAACAGATAGGCTATGGGCGTGGGAGTGGTGGACGTATATCATTGTGTCGGTACAGGACGGGGTTCCCGCCGAGATGACAGCGTGGCGATTAGACGAGGAACTCGCGGGCTTTGAAGAAGAGGCGATAGAGATACTTTAAAGAGCGGGGCGCGACGACGACCCCTCCAATTGGAAAGAAGGATTACGGAATTATGGCGACGATACCGCTCCCAAACCCGGTGGGAGTTATTTCAGAAGAGCGGGGCGAAGCGGCGGAACTGAGTAACGAAGAGATTCTGCGCTACAGCCGCCACCTTATTTTGCCGGAGGTGAACCTTGACGGACAGAAGAAACTCCGCGCCGCGAAGGTTCTCTGCATCGGCACGGGCGGGCTTGGCTCTCCCCTCACGCTCTACCTTGCGGCGGCGGGCGTGGGAACCATCGGGTTGGTGGACTTCGATAATGTTGACCTTACCAACCTGCAACGCCAGATTGTGCATGGCACGAAAGACGTGGGGCGACCTAAAATCGTCTCCGCGCAGGAGACGTTGGCGGACATCAACCCGCACGTCAATCTCGTGTTGTACGAGGAGATGTTCACCTCCGAAAACGCGATGGAGATAGCGAAAGACTACGACATCATCATCGACGGAACGGACAACTTTCCGACACGCTACCTCACCAACGACGTGTGCGTACTGCTGGGCAAGCCTAATGTCTACGGCTCTATCTTCCGATTTGAGGGGCAAGCCTCTGTCTTTTGGGCGACGCATGGGCCCTGCTACCGTTGCCTCTACCCAGAGCCTCCTCCCCCCGGCATGGTTCCCTCCTGCGCGGAGGGCGGCGTTTTGGGCGTGCTTCCTGGCATAGTAGGCTGTATTCAGGCGGCGGAAGCCATCAAACTGATACTTGGCGTGGGAAACCCGCTAATAGGTCGGCTACTGACCTTCAATGCGCTGAAGATGCAGTTCCGCGAGTTGCGACTGCGCCGAGACCCCGAGTGCCCGATTTGCGGCGATAACCGCACGATAACCGAACTTATTGACTACGAGCAGTTCTGCGGCATTCGCGGCGAAGAGGCTCCCCCGGAGGAGGTAGGCGTGGAAGAGGAGATAACCGTACTCGAACTCAAGGCGCGTATGGACGCAGGCGAGAAATTGACCGTTATTGATGTGCGCGAACCCTACGAGTATGCGATAGCGCGTATCCCCGGCACGAAGTTGATTCCGTTAGGGCAGATTGAAGAGCGTAGCGGCGAACTCGACCCGACTGCGGAGATTATCCTTCAGTGCCGCTCCGGTAAGCGTAGCGCGGATGCGCTGAACCGTCTGAAAGCGAAGGGCTTTACGCAACTGAAAAACCTTGTGGGCGGCGTACTCGCTTGGAGCGATGAGGTTGACCCCTCCGTTCCTAAGTACTAACCTCCCTCTACTCAACCGGACGTAGTAGCTGTCGCTCCTCTTCCGGGTTGGGTTTCTCTTGCGCGGGGCGCAGTAGCGTCTGCGTATCTTCTGGCATAGCGGAGGCGCGAAGTAGCTCTAGTCGAGCGCGGTGCGCCTCCGTTCTCGCTTCGATGAGAGGGTAGACGCGCTTCGCTTCGCTCTGTACGGCGTGGGCGATATGGGGCGCGGTCAGCTCTAGCGCTCTGTCTAGCGCCTCCTCCCTCCCGCAAAACTCAAGCCCCCTCAGCATGGTCAGCGTACACTCCTCCGAGTAGCGTTCGAGGTTTCGCACAAGCCAAAGGCGGTCTGGGAGTTGGAAGAGTTGCGAGTCGTCGGGCGTGAGAAGCGCGAAATGGGAGGCGAGTAGCGCGTGATACTCCCGTGTTCGCTCCATAGCGGGAAGCATACGAAGGCTCAAAATGGCGGCGAGGTTCCGCTTGTTGGGGGTGAGCGCAAGCGCGTTCAGCGCCTCCCGAACCATCTCAACGTTGTTTTTGCGCTCTTTTCTCTGTCGGAGCCAGCCGCCGATAAGCCTATTGAACAGGTAGCCCGGCAAGAAGATAAGCGCCCACATCCCAAGAAACCCCTCCCACGACAAATCGCCCGATATATAGTTTCCTATGATATACGAAATGGCTCCTGCGAACACAAAAATCGTACAGGAAGAGGCGTCGTCTGCGGGCATACTGAGCAGGTCGCCCTTCGCAATGTCGAGGAGGACTGCGCTCGCTCGCTTGTCGCGTAGTTCGCCCAACTGCCGAATCACGCGCTTAATACCCGCTTTCTGGATAGGGTCTTCCGTGTAGTAGGAGGCGCGGAGGCGTTGTATAAGGGGCGAGAGCGGCTTCTTGCCTTTGCTCTGTAGGTGTAGGGTAATGCGCTCTAGTAGCTCCTCATTCTCTATGAAGAGGGCGGAGACAAGTATAGGGAGAGCCACGTCGTCGGGCGTTCGCTCAAAGAGGTCGAGAACCTTGTGACGCGCCTTGAGAATGTCCTCGTCGGCTTCCGTAGCGTAGGTGAAGAAGTCGGGATTCAGCGTGAGGATGTCGGCGAGTTGGTTGCGAAAGTAGTGAACCATCGAAGGCTCTATCTCATCGAGCGCTTCAATGCACTTATCGAACGCGCCCTTCTGCCAGTTCCTACGGAGGCGGCGTTTTACCCGCTTTACGAACTCTTTGTCCGGTTTTGGCGCGAGGGCGTTTCGCCCCTCCTCCGGTTCGTCCTCTTCTTCTACGCTCTCAATGTATTTCCTAGTCATACATCAGGTTTCTCCGCAGGGTGCAGAAGTTCCTGCTCCTCCTGCGGGTCGTACTTATCTTGCAAGGGGCGAAGCAGAGTCTCTTTGTAGTCCTCTGGCGTGGCGGAGGCGCGAAGTAGTTCCCG
>CAIJLM010000251.1 GCA_903821495.1 uncultured Chthonomonas sp.
AGAGGGAGTGGCGACGACAGGAATGGCTCTGGAAATTACGCGACCGCCAGAGCAAAGAGGAGCAAGCCGCTACCGACGAAGGTAAAGACGGATCAAGACTGAAGCAGATTCTTGAGGCATTCCAGAAGAAAGGGAAGGGGACGTGATCCGATGAGCGACTGGGTAAGACCTACCAAAAAGCATGATTTTGCTTCTCCGAACCTTCCAGAGAAAACGGGTATTTGGGTTTCAGGAGCAATACCAAAAACGGAGACTGAGAGACCCAAAATCATGCTGGAAGAGCGGAGCGATAATCCGGGCTACTCTTTGAGTCAGGCAGGCATATTGGGAGCGGCTATAAGATCTGTTTCCGACGACTTAGGCATCAAGACCGAAGAGGCCGATTGGTATGTCGTCGGTGAGGATGACCATCTTTACGCTTTAGAGGTCGAAGACAAACTCGTTTGGCAGCCAAGCGAACAGTGGAATAACCTCGTCCGATCAGGCGAGTTGAGCATCCATGAGGAAGACCATGCCAAGGAAGCGTTCCCGGACGAACAGGCGCGAGTGGTCAGCGCGGATCGGCATGAGATGTCTTTCCATGAACTGCACGATATTATCGAGGCATTCGGGATCAACGAAGCAAGTCCTGATACCGAGCCCATGCCCGAGCAGAACTATATGTTTGACCTTGCCGATGAGTCCTTCTCACAAGACCTACAGATACATTCACAAGAACATCAGCAGGTCGAGCAGGATCATGGGGTCGACCTTGGGAATGAAATATGAGCACAGAGAGCGCACCATTTGGAAGCGATTCGAAACCAGAGAAGTTCAATCTCCAAAAGTGGTTGAAATCCAAATTGTGGCTGATCCCTCTCGTCGCATTGTGTGCTGGTATGCTCTACTACCAAAAATATGTAGAGCAACCAAGCACTGTCCATGCCTGCACTAGCCTGCGTCCGGCGCGACTTGCCGGGAGTGATAAGCGCCTTGTTTTTGTTAGAGGAGTTGTCGATAGGCGTTACACGCCTCCTCGCCTTATTGACGAGGCTGATAAGGGTAGCGTAGCGGACAAGTCAGCCACGATACCCGTGAATTCCAGCGTGGTGCTACTCTCTCTGCCAGAGAGTGTTAAGACGGATTCGGTGATTGATATTAGGGGATTTCTCTCTTTAACAGAGCATACAATGCGTACCGGCGCAATCAACTTCGAACGACGTTGGGAGGGATCAAAGTAGATTTATTGTCCTGCAACAGAACGATGGGGGAAGTCCAAAAATATCCTCCTTCCGTAACAAGTGAACTATGCTCCCGTGGGGCAACCCTTCACGGATTGGATGCCGTAACTGTACCTTTTCTGGGCGATGGGCACAGAACCCCAGGTTACGATTCTGAATTGGGTGTCTCGAACAAACCTAACTGACGAATGACACCCACAGGCAAGAAGAGGTGATTGGGGTCATCAGTGAGCGTTTCAAACCCGAAGTTCAGGCGAAGATACCAGGAACGCGCTTCTTCATCCAGGGCATCCAACACCAAAGCGTAGATGCCTATCTCTCTCGCCGCCTGTTCGGTTTGTCGAAGGGCGCGGAGCAACATCCGCTAGCCTAATCCCTGACCCTGCGCGTTCTTGTCAACGGCCAAGCGTCCCAGCAATACGACGCCCAGCGGACCGCGAGGGAGCTTCTTGTTATCCGGGACAAGAGCGCTCTCAATCGTGCGGGTCACGATTGTATAGTATCCCAAGATTCTCGTGCTTCCCGCTTCCGGCACGACGACATGGGTCACTCCTACGTTGCGGTCGGCGTTCTGGCGCGCCTGTTTTTGCAAGAACTCATTGAGCGAGGGTTTGCCGCAATCAAAACCCTTGCGGTCATGATGCGCTTGAAGCAGTTCCACAACGGACATGAGCTACCAGTTCCCCTCAGGTTCTTGAGAGCGCTGTCTTTCGTACTCCTGCATAGCGATAACCAACTCTTTAGTTGGAGGCTTCGGGGCATTAACCGCCGCTACAAACTGCTCGAAAGCGCGTTCTGAGAGTTGGATTTTGTAGACTTGTTCCAAGACGGCTTCCGCCTTTTCTTTCAGGGC
Organism: uncultured Chthonomonas sp.; assembly: GCA_903821495.1. Classification (GTDB taxonomy): domain Bacteria; phylum Armatimonadota; class Chthonomonadetes; order Chthonomonadales; family Chthonomonadaceae; genus CAIJLM01. The sequence continues at coordinate 2,074 of CAIJLM010000251.1, forward strand.
GGCTTCGGTAAAGTCGGTCATAGACTGCCCTAACAGGGCGGCTGCCTCTTCCGCGCGTTGTTTGATACGCGGGTTGACGCGACAACTGAGTCGTGCAGTCTGTTCGGTTCCTGTGGTGAGCGCTGTGTTCATAGTACCTCCTCGGTGTTAGTGGAGCGGTTCCATGTGTCATTATGCCACACAAAATAGAATGTGTCAATCTGCCACATTCACAAATTCAGCAAGGACAATCCCCTACCCCGACTAGGAGGATAGAACGCCAGTTTGCACAGTGCCATGCAATTAGCACAGTCGCGCTGAAAAAATGGCTCGTCTGTTCCAAAGTGATAGCGCATAAAGGACGTTATGTGCCATAATAGCGGTCAACAAGAAGGGCGAGATTTTTCGGATTATCTGGCGCAAAGCGGCGGAAATGACACGGAGTTTTAGGTTGGAGAAAAGGGGAGGGGACCCCATCTGGAGAACATGCTTGCAGAAATGGCTTCGTTCGTGTACAATGTAGGTGAAGGAATACCTTTCGCTTTATTGTAGGAGGAAGTCATGACGCATGTGGTAAGCATTCGCTTGCGAGACGATCAGGTGGATCGCTTGAAACGCTTTGCGCGACGAATGGGCAAAAGTCAGAGCGAGATGGGCGCGCAGTTCATCGAGGAGGCTATGCGGGAAGCCGAGTTCTCTGGTATTGAGTTCCGCGATTCGGTGATCGGGCGACAACCCTACATGAAAGACTCCAATCTGGCGGTCTGGGAAGTTATCATGATCGCGCAAGACCACGACATGGACGCAGAGCGTGTCGCAACCTACTTCCGCCGACCGCGCGCCTGGGTCAATGCCGCCTTACATTATTATGAGGCGTTCCGTGACGAACTCGACCCGGCGCTGGAAGACAACCGCTCCATGACATTTGAAAAGTTGAAGCGGCTCTTGCCCAACTTGGAGACGGCGGGCTAATGCTCTCTCTGCTTCTGGATGAGAACCTTTCCGACGAAATCGCCAGGCAGGTCGTTGCGAAGCGTCCCGACATTCCTATCTTCAGCGCACACGACTGGGAAGGGGGACGACTGCGAGGCGTCAGTGATGAAGTGGTTCTACGCGCGGCGGCGGAAGCCTGCTTGACGCTGGTGAGTTACGACGTGAACACGATCCCTCTCCTTCTGATGCGTTTGGCGAATGAAGCGTTTGTTCACGGCGGCATTGTGTTTGTTCACAACGCCACTATTCGCTCCAACGACTACGGGAGTCTGATACGCGCACTGATTCAACTCTACGATGCGGAGAAGGAAGCAGAGTGGAAAGATCGTCTCTACTTTCTGCCCCCACCGGCATGAGACATAGGAAGTTGTTATGAGCGAGAAAAGCGAGATGGAGCAAGGTGCGATTCTACTCCTGCCGGAGCTGAAAGGCGAGCTGGTAGTCGCTGGAAACACGGGCGGCCAGGAGGTGGCGCTGCCGGAAGGGCTGAACCTCCCGAAGCTGATCACGGATGCGGGTGAGAAGGCGACGCTTCGCTTCATTAACTTCTTCACGGCGGAGATAGAAAACGACAACACGCGCATGGCGTACTATCGGGCGGTCCGACAGTTCGACGCCTGGTGCGAGAAGCGCGGCATCGGTTTACACCAGCTTCAGCCGTTTATCGTCGCGACCTACACGAAGGAACTTAAAGAGACGCGCCATCCGCAGACAGTCAAGCAGCATCTCGCGGCGCTCCGGATGCTCTTCGACAATCTGGTCGTCGGCCAGGTCATCCCGAACAATCCGGCGGCGAGCGTTCGTGGTCCAAAGTACAGCACCAAGAAAGGTAAAACTCCCGTGCTTACGGCGGACGAGACGCGCCAGCTTTTCAAGGCGATAGACACAAGCCACTTAATAGGACTCAGGGATAGAGCGCTTATAGGTACAATGGTATACACCTTCGCGCGTGTGAGCGCGGTAATAAATATGAAGGTCGAAGACTTCTACCAGAGCGGGGTGAAATGGAAAGTGCGTCTCCACGAGAAGGGCGGCAAGTTCCATGAGGTGTTTAGTCATCATAATCTGGTAGAGTATCTGCACGAATACATCCAGGCGGCGGGCATCTCCGAGGATAAGAAGGCTCCCCTCTTCCGAACCGCTGAGGGACGCTCGCGAACGCTAACGGATCATGCAATGGATCGTCATGACGCGATACGAATGGTGAAGCGTCGCGCTCACGACGCGGGCGTCAGCGATAAGATTGGTTGTCACACGTTTCGAGCGACGGGTATCACCAACTACCTGATGAATGAGGGTACGCTGGAATTCGCGCAGAAGCTAGCTTGCCACGAATCGGCGCGAACGACGGGGCTTTATGACAGGCGCGACGATGAAGTGAGTCTGGACGAGATCGAAAAAATCAAAATATAGCCTACTACCCTGAAGGATAAGCCCGCACTCACGATTTAAGATGCCTACAACACGAGGCAGCTAGAAGTAGCCACCGGTTCAGAGTGATCAAGAATATGCAGAGTGTCAAGAGTATCGCCTTCTTCATCACCCCCGTTCGCGATAGCCACCGACTATAAGGAGAGACTTCTATGGGATGGGCTTCCTGCATTGAAGATATCATTGAGCGTGCATGCGAAATAGAACATATGCGACGGAACAATAATCCTGACCGTATTCGGTTTCAATCTGGAGTTGATACATGTGTGATCTCTATTTCGGAAATCACAGCAAATCGTAAGCACCCGGGGTATTCTAAACCTGAGCCTATACCTCCGATATATGCTCCAGCCAAACGGAACCACCTCAAAGAAAAAGCGCAGTATCTCAAACTTATCGAGCGGGAAAGAGGGTTACTGGGAGATGTACGGATAGAATCGGATGTTGTGTACTGGCCGATTGGCGTTGTGGAGAGTTTACACCGTGATATCGATTCTCTGAGTACAGACATCCTGCGCTTTGTGCAGGCAGGATATCACCAGAAGTCCGCTCTCTTAAAGCGGCTTAATAACCGTGCAGAAGTACAATACCGGATTGACTGGCTGGTTGCCAATGGCTGGCTGGAACAGCTGTCTTTAAGCGAAGGAGAGATTAATCTTCGCGTCTTACAGACGGGACCTGTCTTCCTGAGAAGCGAAACATCTCTGGCATATTTTGATGCTATCACAGGAATCCAAATTGAACTCCCTGAAGGGACCGCTTTGCTGAACAGGGAACAATTGGATGAATCGGCTCCAGTTATGGCAGAAAGAGATTGGCGCGAGACAGAAGAGAATGTAAAATTCCTGGAATGTCTGGCCATGCTTATTTTCAGCGGTAGGCAGAACGCTCGGTCCGTCAGAGTATACAATGGCTTTAACGATGTGGTCTCATTGCAGGAAATATTTTATGACCTTGCGATGGGGAAAAGCCTGAGATTGGCTACCACTTCTCTTTCTGAATGCATTGCTCCTGCCTCTCAGTAATGACCACGGAAGAAGACTCTCTGTAGAGGTTACTCAAGACCCTACCGACTTGAGAGCATTTCAATGTTGTTTGGCTAAAAGTACATTTTGGGGGGATAGGCGATAATAGCCAAGCACAAATTATTACCGAGACACCAGATGCTATTTGTTGCATCCTGATATCCGCTGGAGTTGCACCCTTATGTTAAAAAAAATGTATTCCTTCAAGGAGGGAGATTGGGTTCTACTGAAGGATGGTACGGATAATCGCCAGTTTGAGATTCATCAACTATTTTACGATAAAGGTTTTCCCCCACAGGCGAACCTTGTCGTACCTGGCACGCAACAAGTGTGTCATACCCGCTCGCTGGCTGTCCTGGAAAAGGTACCTGTCCGAAAAACAAGAGCGGTTAGGTCCGCTTCTCAACTGCCCCGAATTGCTTCCGGTGAACAGGCTGTTGTCTCACAACTGCCGGACGACCCCGCTGTTGAGATGGTCGCTTCTGAGCAGGCTTCGAACCAAGAGACATACTTACCTTCGACGACATCCGATAAGGAACACCTGGTTGCTGATACCGGTGATGGTTTTGATACAGGGACTGGAGATAGAACGCTACCCTATGGCCCCTCATTTCTTCCAGTACACGTGTTATCTCCTGATAATTCTTCTCCTGTCCCTGTTGAACTCACGGAAAGCCTCACCCGCCTTCTCTCGCATATACAAACTAAATCGGTCAAGAGAGTACAACCTCAATATCATCTTAATGACTCACTGGCGAATGCCCAGAACCTGATAGATGCGGTTCATCAGACTTTTGATGACATCTGGGACGATATCGAAAGACGGCTGAGAAAGGAAGCTCAAGAGGCTCGGATACAACGTGATCGTTCGCAAAAATATGAGATCAAGATAGAACATCTCTCAGGCGTGAATCTATCGCTTGAGGTGCAGGTTCGCAGTCTTCTCGACCATGTAAACCATATTGAGAGCGACCAGGCAAATCGAGAGCAGGCTTTGCATCAACTGGAGCGGCAGGTACAGTTGGAGCGGCAGGAACAGACCCATATTCATTCAGAGAGTATCCGTGCGTTCTGGAAGGCTAGAGAGGATTTTTATCGAGGAGTACATCGCGGCATTCTGGCTGAACAGGGCTCAAATCGCAAACGCCTGAAGAATTTTCGCTATCAATCGCTCTGTGCAGACATGGAACTGATCGCACAACTGGGCGGCACTCTCGAACTGTTCGAGGAAGCAGTCCGCTTTGATCGATGTCCGTATGACGGCTTCCTGTACCGTTGGTATGATGAGGACGAAGAGCCTGTCCCGAACGGCACCTTGGCAACGGTGTTTCTGCCCGGGTGGCAGGTGGGAGATACTCAGGTAAAAGCAAGCCTGGGAAGGAAGGAGGTGGATATTGAATAGCCCAGTATATGTATTCAATGTGGATTACTTTTATGAGACCTTCGATATGGAGGAAGAACTATCCGTCCCCGAATTCGAAGCACTCATCGAACCCGTGATTGCCAAAGCAATTGCCGTTGCGGATGGAGCACTCGGAAAAACCGACTGCGGTAAATTCGACCTCGATAGTATTCTGCTGGCAGGCGGTACCAGCCAGATTCCTCTAGTCAAAGATACGCTGGAAGAACGTTTCGGCTGTATCACCCGTATCGTTCCTAGAGATCTGATGTGGCTGATCGCCAAGGGGGCGGCCATCCATCACCGTGACCTCATGACGCGTCCCCAGGAGGCGACCAGACTGATTCTTGGCACGGATCTTTCTCTGGAGACCTATACTCAAGGTCGTATCTTACCGACCTTGCTGGTGCCCTATCATCAGGTATTGCCACACACATTTGTCAGGGAATTCCCTGTCAATGTCAACAACAGCAGTGTAACAATTCAACTTCTGTCAGAATCAGGTACTTCTCAACAGGAACCACTCGCGCTGGAAAGGCGGGTTATCAACATTCAGGGCCTACAGGTGAACAGAATCTCTGTGAAGGTGGAAATTGATCGTAATAGGACTATCAGGCTGAGCGTTGTGAACCCGAAAACTGGCTTGCCACTGGATAATGTGGAAATCAAAGGCGATTTGCTCAGCACCTCCGAAGAGATCAAAGCTGCCCGTAAGGAATTCGGGTTTCAGGAAATGCCTTCTGGCAGGAACTCAGGGAACCAGCGCTATGCAGTTGGCATTGACCTAGGCACTACGACCTGCGAGGTTATCGTGTGCGACTTGGAAAAGAACGTGTTCGAACACGGCATACCGGAACCACAGCTCTCTCAGGTACTCATCCGTGAGAACGGGCGGATCAGCGTGGATAACGGGGAATACAACACATCCATGGAAGGATACTTTTCCAACTTCAAGGTCGATATAGGTACCGACGTAGACAGAAAAAAATATGCCGCGCATAACCGGTACTGGCCTCCAGAAATCCTCTCGGCTCACCTTCTGGCAACCATCTGGAAGCAGATACAGGAACAGTTTGGTAGGAACGCGCCTCTGACGGAGGCGGTCATTACGGTCCCTAGCGATTTTTCGGAAGATCAGACGGCACTGGTTCTAAATGCGGCGAGGATAGCTGGGATCGATAACCCGGTTCTGTTGGCGGAACCCGTAGCCGCCTTCCTGGCGTATGCGGATGCCTATCCTTCCATCAAGAGTCAGGGGAAACGATTTGTCATTTTTGATTTTGGTGGTGGAACCACCGATGTCTGCGTGGTTGAGGCAGGAGCCAACGAGCGTATCGAAACCCTGGCTACCAGTGGAAATAACACGATTGGAGGAAAAGACCTGACCCAACTAATAGCTTCCGCAATCGTGGACCGTTTTGCC
>CAIJLM010000252.1 GCA_903821495.1 uncultured Chthonomonas sp.
GTAGCCAACATAAAGCCATTATCATGATATATCTTCCCGGCGGACCCGCGCATCAAGATATGTTCGACCTCAAGCCCGAAGCCCCCGCGGAGATACGCGGCGAGTTCAAGCCTATCAAGACCAACGTGTCGGGCATAGAGATTTGCGAGCATATGCCCCGCCTCGCCAAGATGATGGATAAGTGTACGATAATTCGCTCCATTGTCGGCGGAAGGGACGAACACGCGGCGCAAATCTGCTTTAGCGGCTACACCGTCGCCGAACAGTCCCGCAACCACGCCCCCACAATGGGCGCTGTGCTTTCCAAAGTCTACGGACCCGTTGATAAGACGGTTCCGCCCTTCATCGGTCTCTCTCCTAAAATGGGGCATATGCCCTGGGCTGACCCCGGCGACCCCGGCTTTCTTGGATTGGCGCATGGGCCCCTCAAGCCCGATGGCGAACTGATGGCGGATATGGTTCTCAAGGGAGTGTCTCTGGAGCGACTCGCGGACAGAAAGCGTATGCTAGAGAGCGTCGACCGCTTCCGCAAAGACGTAGACTCTCTGCAAGGCGTGGGCGAACTGAACCGCAAAGCGTTCGACCTGCTCACCTCGAAAAAACTGGTAGACGCGCTAGACATTACCAAAGAGGACGCGAAATCGCGAGAGCGCTACGGCAAGGGAACCGAAGGCAATGTAGACGACGGGGGCCCCATGTGGAACCACCAGTTCCTTATGGCGCGGCGACTCGTTGAGGCGGGGGCGCGGTGCGTCACCATCGGCTACGGACGCTGGGATCATCACGGACAGAACTTCACGCAACTCAAAAAGTATCTTCCTATGCTCGACCAAGGGCTGACCGCTCTGCTGGACGACCTGCACAATACGGGCATGGATAAGAATGTGACCGTAGTAGTCTGGGGCGAGTTCGGGCGCACTCCTACCGTAAACAAAGACGGCGGACGCGACCACTGGCCCAAAGTCTCCTGCGCTCTTATGTCTGGCGGCGGCTTGCGACACGGACAGGTGATAGGCGCGACCACTCGCGACGCGGGAGAAGCGGCTGACCGCCCGGTAGACTTCAAGGATGTCTTCGCGACGCTCTATCACTCCGTCGGCTTGGATATTACCTCCGTCCCTGTTCGGGACGAAACAGGGCGACCTAACTACCTGCTCGATGGGCATGAGCCTCTTCCTGAAATGATTTAGGCGCAACTAATACGGAGGGGCGAACCGCTTCCTTCCTGCACTCCAAATCAAGACCACGCTAAAAGTAGCGTGGTCTTGTCGCTTTTCTCTCTCGGAACGTCTGTTTGCGGAGGTGATAGCCCCATGAACGTCACTCGACTACGCGCTATAGTTCGCAAGTACGGCGATGCAGGAACCCTGTACGCAGGGCTTTGCGTCGGTTTCCACTACCTCCGGACGAATAAGCACCTGCCGTTTCTCGCGGTATGCGCCGCTTCCTGCCTGCTTGCTATCGGAATCTATTCGCGTCCAAAACACCCCGCCGCGCCAGTGAAGGCGATTGTCGCGCCTGTGAGGGTTGCTGTTGCAAAGCCCGCGCCGCCTCTATACCTTCCAAAAAAGCCGCTACTCCCTGGCTGTATCCCGCTTTTGAAGGTCGGGAAGCGTTGTGAAGGAGTCTACTGGATTTCCAGCGATAAGGCGATTATTATCTCTCGCAATCGGGACGAGGGGTATCGGCACATGGTAGACGACTGGCATGGCAAGGCGGAACTGTTTGACCGGAAGACAGGCTCAGTCACGCTTTTGAGAGGTGTCACCCGGATACTCAATCAGCGCCTCCAGCCATCGTTTGGGTATGAAGTCTCTCCGAATGGTAAGTGGCTAAAGTGGGAATCGTGGGACATTGGGAATGCCGCTATGGCAGTCGCGTCGAGATTGGATGGTTCGCGGTTTCAAGAGTTGGAGGTGAGTTACCATGACAGGGAGTACTGGCTAGATGCCGACCATATCGCGATGCAAGACTTCTGGGGCGTTGGTCCGCAGGATATCACTGTCTACAACCTGAGAGACGCTTCCAGTCGGACGGTTCCTGGCAGTTCAGACGACGGGCGCAAGGTTATTCAAAAGCGTTGCGCGCAAATATCCGAGATTACGGAAGCGTATGTGAGCGACTCTGTTAGCATAACCAGATACAAGCCTTCCGACTACTATCAAACGTCCATTACTCCTGGCGTCTTTCCTCCAGGTCGCGAGGTGAAGGTGCAATTTCCCAGAC
>CAIJLM010000253.1 GCA_903821495.1 uncultured Chthonomonas sp.
GATGAGTATCGTTCCAACTCCTTGGTCAAAAATAGGCGTGGTCATAATGTTATTTTCAACGACTACCCCTGTACATCCACTAAAGACCCGAATAGCGCTACCTACAGAATATACTCCTAAAACCTGATTGCTGTCCACCACCACAGCAGAGTTTTGTACGCGAATGCCGTACTGCGCTTTTAGCCCGTCGGAGCTACTTACGTGGTTCTGCCCAATCGTAAATTGAGGGCATTTAATGACGATACCGTTCCAGTTTACTGCATTGGGTAGGGTGTTCAGAACCTGATTGCCCTGCACCGCTCCCGACTGCACTCCCGCGCCATTGTCTCCGAAGATTCCGGAAACGCTTTGGGCGTTACATCTGTTATTGCGAATGGTGATATTCGAGACGTTGGGGCTACCGCCGAACGCGATACCCGTCGCTCCTCCTGTTAAGGTATTGCCCTGTATCGCTAGATTGGTTATATCGCTTCCGTCCACTAAAATACTGGTTCGGGAGGCATCGCCCGTGTTGTCTATAGAGTTATTAGTTATATCAAGGCTATCGCTATGTTGGAAAACGTCTATCACGCCACCCAAAATGGTATTTTGGGCGACGCTCGATTTGTTTACGCTTCCTACAGATATATCGCCGTTCTCTACATGATTGTAGGCGCACTGAACGCCGCTAGGGGTGTCGTTATCTGTAGTAAAAATAGAGGAGACGAGGATACCGCAGTTGTAGCACTGGTTCCCTACTACCTGCGCCCCGCCAGTCGTCTCTGCATAGAGATGTATTCCATCCTGCCGCGAACCGCAGTTATAGATACGGTTGTTTGAAACGACGCTGTTGATAGCGCCCCTCTTGATGTCTATGCCCACTCCGCAGTTGTAGATAGAGTTATTCGTGAAGGTGTTATTGCTATTGCCAGAGTAATCGAACGAGCCTATGCCCGTAATTCCATTCGTCACCTTACAGTTTGAAATATAGGTGTCGTCTACGGAGTTGGAGGCGATGATTCCGCCATCCTGATGCCCCACCTCAAGAACGGCGTTTGTATTTGAGACCTGCACATTATCTACAACAATATGACTACAGGTTGTAAAGTGAACTCCATTGCCATTCAGGTCGTTCACCTGCGAGTCTCGAACGACGCTCCCCGTTCCGTACACCATTATCCCCTCTCCGGGCGCGTTCTGAACATGGCAGTTCTGCACAACGCAGTTGTCTCCAGTTATCAAAATCTCCTGCGTCGCCTCCCACCTGCTCCAAGACCAGTTGCTACGATTACCCTCTATGGTCAGGTCATACACGCTACAGCCGTTATCTAGAGCGACCGTTGCATAGGAGTTATGGATATCCGTTGCGCCGGAGAAGGAGAGGTTTGGCGGGTGTTGCAGGGTTATCACGTTGCCCTGAATGGAGGTTATCCGCGTTTCCGAGAGGTTTGTAGAGAGGCTTACTCGCTGAACAAGGTTGGCTTGCGCCCCTTGACTAAAAACGAGATTCATTCCTGCGCGATAGTCTGTAGGGGGCGTGGTGGTGACGATTTGGTTCGTTCTGTAGACCGTAATAGCGGTATTAGTGGAGAGAGTGGCGGGTTGCGCCGCTTTTTTAATAGTGGCGTGATTACCGTTGAGTTTCTGTCCAGGTAGAAGGTTGACGCTACCGCTCACGAGATATGTTTTCCCCGTTGTAAGGGCGATGTCTAGTCTAGCGTTTACCGTTTTCAGAAAGGCGAGAGTGTCGTCGGTAACGCCATCGCCAAGCGCCCCGTAGTCCTCTGGCTTCACGCTACGCTTTATGCCTGCGCCGCCGGACGCTAGGTTTGCACCCGCTCCTCCCGCGCTACATCCGCCAAAAAAAGAGAGAGCAAATAGGTATAGAGCGAGGCAAGCGATAGGGCGTGTCCAGCGCATCTGGGTAAGATGTCCTCCGATGGTTATAGGTTAATTCTTAGCGAAACGAAACGCAATCTCAGATGGTTCGTGAAGGGGAGAAGAGCCAAACAGCGACGCACTCAAACCGTCCTAAAAAAATTATAACACAACTTTCCGAAAACATTGCACATATTCCAATCCGCTGGCATTTAATTCTTCTCAAAACCGCGCTGTGTTCAAATACCGTTAGGATGTAAGAGTTCAGGGGTGAGGTTATGTGGAAGCCCGAATTCACGTTAAGGCAAACTAAACGGGAAGACAACCTGCTTAACTTTATTACACACCCCCGAACGTGCTATAATCAAGGAACCCTCAAACACGCTTTCTTAACCCTACCCAGAAAGGAACAACCATGTGGAATAGCCTCTCTCCCTCACGCTTCTCGAAACGAGGCGACGCTAGAGTCTTTCTCTGGTTGACGCTCAGTATTATGACCCTCTCTTCCTTCCCGCCCGCCAGCTCCGCGCAAGACGCGCCCGTCCCCTCCACGCGCCGTGAAGAGGTGAAAGACGTGATACACGGAGTTAGCGTCCCCGACCCGTACCGCTGGCTAGAAGACCAGAAAAGCCCTGAGACCCGCGCTTGGATAGCGGCGCAAAACGACCACACAAAATCGCTTTTGGGCAAGTGGCAAGGACGCGCCAAACTGGAAAAACGGCTCTCGGAACTCATAAAGATAGACGTTATAAACACGCCTACCGAGCGCAAGGGCTACTACTACTACTTTAAGCGACTGGCGAATCAAGACCAGCCCGTACTCTATCGACGTAAGGGGCGCTCTGGCGCGGAGGAGCCTCTCCTCGACCCGAATGTGATGAGCGCGGACAAAACTGTCACAGTACAACTCATGGATATTTCGCAAGACGGCGCGTATCTCGCCTACGGCATACAGCGCGGCGGCGAGGACGAGGTGGAAGTCCGCTTCATACATACCGCAGACCAGAAGCCTTTGAAGGATATTCTGCCTCGCGCTCGCTATTTTGGGGGCGTTGCGTTCACTTCCGACAACAAGAGCGTCTATTTTGGACGACAGGAGGAGGCGGGACCTCGCGTGCGGCGACACGTATTCGGAACGGAGCCTAAAGACGATTCGCCTGTTTTCGGCGAAAAGTATACTCCCTCGCAGGGCGTAGGCATGGGTATTTCAGAAGATGGCAAACATCTCCTAATAACCTTCTACTTCGGCTCCGCCGCCACCAAAACAGATGTCTATGTCAAAGACCTTACGACGGAGGACTCGGAGATTGTCCCGATAGTCAACGACATTGAGGCGAAGTTCTCCCCGCATATTATCGGCGACACGCTCTATCTTGAGACGAACTGGAACGCGCCGAATGGGCGTATTCTCATGGTTGACTTGAACGACGCGGACAGAAACCAGTGGAAAGAGATTATCCCCGAAAACCAGAAGTCGGTTATTCAGGGCGTTTCGTATGTAGGAGAACGTATCTTCGTCAACTATCTGGAGAGTGTCTCCTCTCATATCCGCATCTATAAGCCGGACGGCGCTCCAGATGGAGAGATTAGTTTCCCCACGCTAGGAACCGCGAGCGGCGTGAGCGGGTCTTGGAAGAGCAAGGAGGCGTTCTACACCTATACGTCTTTCGCGCTCCCGCGCACTATCTATCGCTTTGATGTAGCTAAACGCGCCGAAACGGAGTGGGCGAAACTCAATGTTCCAATAGACCCCGCGCAGTTCGAGGTGAAGCAGGTGTTCTACCCCTCCAAAGACGGGACGAAGATTCCCATGTTTCTTATCTACAAGAAGGGGCTTACGCTGGACGGGAACCACCCGACTCTCCTCTACGGCTATGGCGGCTTCAACCTGAGTATGACTCCCTCCTTCTCGGCGAATATCGCGATGTGGGCGGAGAATGGCGGAGTCTATGCGATTGCGAACCTGCGAGGCGGCGGGGAGTATGGGGAGGCGTGGCACAGAGCGGGGATGCTGGAGAAGAAGCAGAACGTTTTCGACGACTTTATTGCGGCGGGCGAGTGGCTTATCGCAAACAAGTATACGAACTCCAAACGCCTCGCGATAATGGGAGGTAGCAACGGGGGGCTACTGGTCGGCGCGGCGCTTACGCAACGCCCTGACCTGTTCCGCGCCGTCATCTGCGCGGTTCCGCTGTTAGATATGGTGCGCTTCCATCAGTTTCTTATCGCGCGTTTCTGGGTTCCTGAGTATGGCTCATCGGAAAACCCTGAGCAGTTCAAGTATATTCTCGCCTACTCGCCCTATCACAACGTGAAGAAAGGGACAGCGTACCCCGCCACAATGTTCGTGACGGGAGACGCGGACACGCGAGTCGCGCCGCTTCATGCGCGGAAGATGGCGGCGCTACTTCAGTGGGCGACGGGTTCGGATAAGCCGATACTCCTTCACTACGACACGAAGGCGGGGCACTCTGGCGGCAAGCCTATCAATAAGGTGATTGAGGATGCCGCCGACGAGCAGAGTTTCCTCTATTGGCAGTTGGGCATGGAGCCTAAGTAGCGGTTTTATTGGATGATGGCATGAAGCAAGGCTTCATTAAGAGGGGTTTATTCATGCGGTTCTGGACAGCGCGTACAATCGTTTGGGTTCTATTGAGGATAATACTGAGTTGGGTGGGCGGGATTCGTTTTGAGGGGCGCGAAAACGTGCCTCGCAAGGGGGGCGTTCTTGTCACGCCTAATCACTTTAGCGATGGCGACCCTCCCATTATCGGCTTCGCGCTTCCCCGCGCCTGCTATTTCATGGCGAAGGAGGAGCTTTTCGCCATGAAATTTTGGGGCAAGGTGATAGTGTGGTTGCATGGCTTTCCCGTAAAGCGCTACACCGCCGACAGAGCCGCTCTTAAACGGGCGGAGACCCTCTTGAAGGAGGGTGAAGTCGTCGTCATCTTCCCCGAAGGGCAGTTAAGCGAAACAGGAACTCTACAACCCTTTCTGCCGGGAGTCATCCTCATCGCGCAACGGGCGCAAGTCCCATTACTGCCAGTCGCCATGATTCGCGTGAACGAAATGATGCCCTACGGGGAGCTAAAGCCGCGCCGCATACGAAAGCCCCTCATCATACGCTTCGGGAAGCCTGTCTCCGCAGAGGAGTTGACGGGAGGCTTGAAGGGTAGCGCGGGCTATGAGAAGGGGGCGGAGCGCCTGAGCCAGATGGTGCAAGCCTTACTAGACGACAAGCCCTATCCCGCACTGGAACCTCTCGCGCCGCCTCAGCCCTCTGTAGCGGAGAAGACCGAAGAGAGTAGCGCAGATTGAGGAGAAAAGGATAGAATCTCTTGTTTTTGTCAAAAAAACTATATTTTTTGACAAAAACTATTGCGTAATTGTCAAAACAGGAATATACTCAAGGGGACACTTCATTGATGAGGCAAAAACGTGGCAGAACAAGCGGACGCTCGCCGAATGCAACTCCTAGAGACTCTCTATCGACAATCCGAGCCTAAAGACCTAGAAGAACTCGCAAAATCGCTCAAATGCGATATGCGAACTATTCGGCGCGATATTGAGAGCCTGCAAGAGATACTCGGTAAAGTACAGGGAATAGAACTCCGAAGAGGCAGAGTCAGCGCGAACCGCTCTGGTTTTAGCGCAGGCTACTTCACCGCGCAACTAGAGACGGGCGCGGACGCGAAAGAGGCGATAGCGAAAGCCGTTGTAGCCCTCTTGCCTGAAAACTCCGCCATCGCCCTTACCGCAGGAAGCACGACCTACGCCATCGCTCAACGCATTCGCCGCAACGCTATCGCCGACGAATCGCCACGCAACCTCATTGTGTTCACCAATAGCCTCCCCGCCCTTCACGAACTCATCGCCGGAGATGTCTCCACAGGCATACTCGGCGAGATATACGCTCCCGACGACTGCGCCTTTCATAGCCCCGAATTTCGGAGCGCGTTTCAGCCCAGTATCGCGGTAGTAGGCGCAAGCGGAGTCCTTCTCCAGAATGGAAACAACCCCGCGCCGCTTGACCTCTTCAGCCACCGCGCCGAAGAAGCCGCCTTTCTCAAGCAACTCCTCAAGCCCATTCCCGAACTCATTGTAGCGGTAGACAGCCGCAAACTCGGCAAGCGTCACCCTTGGAGCTTTGGAGGAGCCGCGCTTGCGGGAAAATCCGTCACCCTCATCACCGACAGCGTAACCGATGAGCAACGCCACCTGCTAGACGCTATGTCGCAACAACTCGCCCAACAGGGCACGCCGTTCCGCTATCAAACGGCTCTCTAATAGAAACAAAAAGGAGAAACTCTTATGTGTGGAATAACAGGATATATAGGTAGTGGCGACGCTGTAGAAATCGCCATCAACAATCTTAAACGGCTTGAATATCGGGGCTACGACTCGGCTGGAGTCGCCTTTCCCGACACAAACAGCGTCTCTATACTCCGCGCGCCCGGCAAAATCGTAAACCTTGAAGCCCTGCTCTCCGGCGCTTCCGAACATAAACACGTCGCCATAGCCCACACCCGTTGGGCGACGCACGGTCGCCCCTGCGAAGCGAACGCCCATCCCCACCGTGACTGCACAGGTCAACTCGCTGTCGTCCATAATGGCATTATCGAAAACTATGCCGAACTGCGCCGCGAACTTATCGCCAAAGGACACGAATTCGCCTCCGATACAGATACGGAGGTCTTCGCTCACCTGATTGAAGAGATGTGCGAACTAGAGAAGGGCTGTGATAAGACCGAGGGGGTCGCGAACGCCATACGGAAAGCCCTACACCTTGTGAAAGGCTCCTACGCTCTCGCAGTCATCTCGCAAAGCGCTCCTGACACGGTGTTTGTGGCGCGAAAGGAGTCGCCGCTCATTATCGGGTTGGGCGACGGCGAAAACTTCATAGGCTCGGACATCCCCGCAGTCATGCGCTACACTCGCAAGGTTCTTCTGCTCGAAGACGGCGATTTCGCCATTCTGACCCCGAACAGCGTAACGCTTACCGACTTTGAGGGAGCGCCTGTTCACCGCGAAATCCTCGATATAACGTGGGACGACACTGCGGCGGAGAAGGGCGGTCACGCCCACTTTATGATAAAGGAGATATACGAGAACCCCCGCACCGTGCGCGAAACTCTACGGGGTCGCCTGATGGATGACGGCGAAATCGTTCTGCCTAGTCTCCCCTTCTCTCCTGAACAGTGGCAGAAGTTCCGCAGAATCTCTATCGTCGCTTGCGGTACTGCCTATCATGCGGGGGTAGTTGGCAAGATGTTCTTCGAGCAGATTCTGCGCCGCCCTGTCGAGGTGAATGTCGCTAGCGAATACCGCTATAGCGACCCGATACTGGACGAGGAGACTCTGGTAGTGCTTATATCGCAGTCCGGCGAAACGGCGGACACTCTCGCCGCAATGCGGGAGGCGCAACACAAGGGCGCAACCACTCTGGCTATCGTGAACGTCGTGGGAAGCACGTTGGCGCGAGACGCGGACGCGGTTCTACTAACGCAAGCGGGTCCCGAAATCGGGGTCGCCTCCACCAAAGCCTACCTCGCCCAGTTGACGGCGCTCTACCTGCTAGGGTTGTACCTCGCCAAACACGATAACTCCGGCAGAGCCAATCTTACCGAGGTAGAGTACCGCGAATACGTCGCCGCCCTACGCGAGCTGCCCTCGCAAATCGAAGGTATCTTAAAGGAAGAGGCTACCTATGCGCTTCTCGCGGAAGAGTTGGCGAAGCACCACTGCTTCTTCTTTCTTGGGCGTAGGTACGACTTCGCCGCTTCTCTGGAAGCCGCGCTCAAACTCAAGGAAATCTCTTATATCCATGCGGAGGCGTACCCTGCGGGAGAGATGAAGCACGGGCCCCTTGCGCTTGTGGAGCCAGGAGTCGCGATAGTCGGCTTCTGCACACAGCCCGACACCAACGAAAAAATGGTGAGTAACCTCAAAGAGGTGAAGGCGAGAGATGCGACGATTATCACACTGCTACTTGAGGGCGCGGAGACCCCCGACTGCTCCGACTTTACACTGAGGGTTCCCGTCACAAAAGAGGCGTTTATGCCGCTGGTGAGCATGGTTCCTATGCAACTTCTCGCTTATCACGTCGCTCGTGTACTTGGTTGCGAGATAGACCAGCCCCGTAATCTCGCGAAGAGCGTGACTGTAGAGTAACTCTAGCCGCTCTAAAGCGACAACTCCCGCGCGTTCGGGCTAAGGCGCGGGAGTTGTTTTTGTCGATGTCTCCAGAAATGGAAAGCGCCATCCTGCAATTAGTCTGCGACGCGAATCGGAAGAAGCGCGAACAACGCCATTGACACCGCGTAGAGTCGATTGAAATTAGCCGTCAGACTCGTTTCCATCGTCCTTGTTTTCTTTTCGGCGCTGATACTCTTCGGTGGAAATGACCTCGCCCATACGCTCCACTGTCAACACCTTCACGAGCGATAATATAGGTTGCGGCGCAACTATCACTCCCATCAGCGCAATTTCGAGAATTTTGCTTTTGAGCAGGTCTTTCGTCATGTCTTCAGTGAAAAATATCTCTCCCATCGCCACAAGGGCGCAGGGCTTGGGGAGGTATTCGAGGAACTCGTTATCAATGGTCTCGCTACCTGTGACGATTCTCGCCTCCGCCGGCAAATAGAAGACCTGCCCCTCCACCCGCCCCAGTTTTGCGCCGAGCGTGTCTTCGCTTCCGCCCATTCTCACCTGCCCTACCTGCATGGTTATCTTCTCGCCTTCGGGTATGGAGACCATCCACCGACGTTCACTATCTGCTTGATGTAGGCGAGGTCTTCAGGCGTTTTCGCGGAGCGTAAATCGAGCATCCCCATATTCTCAATGCGCCCAGATTGCAGTACCTCTCCCTGTTCGTTTTCGTGTTCCGACATGGCTGTTCTCTTCTTTTATGACTTTGAGCGCGGTTAAAACGCGCCCTACATCTGAGAAGACGCAGGAGGGCGAGGGAGTGTTGGGCTTTGTAGAAGTTTTCCAGCATATCACGCAGGAGTTTCGCCTCTCCATTACGTAATAGGCACTGTCACCAAAGGAGGTTGAGCAAATTATGAAGGGCTTGATGATGGACTACGCGCTTACAGTCCCCTCTATTTTGAGGCGAGCGGCGCAGGTATATCCCGAAAAAGAGATTGTCAGCAGAATGAGCGACGGAAGCAAGGTGCGAATCACCTATCGCGAAATGTACGAGCGCGTTCTCCGCCTGATGAACGCTCTACGCGAGTTGGGCGTGAAGCCCGGAGACCGCGTTGCGACGTGCGCGTGGAACAGCTATCGGCATACCGAACTCTACTTCGCAGTGCCGAGCATAGGCGCGATTCTACATACCGTCAACTTCCGCCTCTTCTCCGAGCAGGTTGAGTATATCGTCAACCACGCCGAGGACAAGGTGATGTTTCTGGATAGTTCGCTTGCGCCGATGATAGCGACGCTACAGCCCGCGCTACCCTGCATTCAACACTATGTGCTGATGGACGATAAGAGTGAACCGCCAAGCGTAACCCCTACGCCTTTTACCGATTACGAAGCGCTACTCGCGGGCGCTTCCAATATCGAATCGTTCCCCGATATAGACGAAAATCTGGCGTGCGGCTTGTGCTACACCTCCGGCACGACGGGACAGCCAAAGGGCGTTCTCTATAGCCACCGCTCCAACTATCTGCACGCTATGGGCGAGTGCATGACGGACTCCTTCGGAATCTCCGAGCGCGATACCGTTCTGCCCGTCGTTCCCATGTTTCACGCAAACGCTTGGGGGTTGCCCTACTCCTGCGCTATGGTCGGCGCGAAACAGGTGTTGCCCGGCTCGCACCTACTTGGCTCTCCGATCGCGAACCTGATGGAGTCGGAGCGCGTCACCTTCTCAGCGGGAGTTCCCACCGTCTGGCGCGTTCTGTATCAACATCTAAAACAGCATAAACACAACCTCTCTAGCCTACGCCTTATCGTCTCTGGCGGCTCGGCGGCTCCTTTTAGCCTGATTGAAGCCTATAAAAACGATTTCGGTATCACGCTTACCAGCGTCTGGGGTATGACGGAGACCTCGCCTGTCGGGACGTTGTGCCGCCCTCGCGGTTGGATGGACGCATGGACAGAGGAGCGACGGAGCGTCGTTCTCCCCAAGCAGGGTATTCCTGTACCGGGTATCGAGGTGGATATACGGGGCGAGAACAACGAAGCGCTGGCGTGGGACGGTCAGCAGGCGGGCGAGGTCGTCGTTCGAGGACCTTGGGTAGTCAGCGACTACTTCAAGAACGAGCGCACAGAAGCCACCCTCACACCGGACGGCTGGTTTCGCACAGGCGATATTGCGCGGATGGATGAGTACGGCTACATGGAGATAACAGATCGCACAAAAGACATTATCAAGAGCCGCGGCGAGTGGATTTCTAGCGTGGACATGGAGAACCTTATCGTCCAAATACCGAAACTACAGGAGGCGTGCGTCGTAGGGCGCATAGACGTAACGCGCGGCGAAGCCCCCGTTGTGTTCGCTGTTCTCAAAGAGGAGGAGGCGGAAGAGGGTGTAAAGGACGAAATTCTCGCCCTCCTCGCCACTAAGTTCGCGGGCTGGCAGATACCGAAACGGGCAGATATCCAC